>JAYWCS010000247.1:0-15085 GCA_043780315.1 Bacteroidota bacterium
TGAATACATCTCTTACTTTCACCACATATAAAAATAAGGTCACATCGATTACACAGGAGGGACAACAATTTTTTGAAGTGAACAGCCCTTTAAATGAACAGAATCGTATCGGATTCCCCGCCACGAGAAATATTGTTGGACAACCACTGAATACCTATTTTGGTTATAAAGTAATCGGTCTTTTCCAATCGGCTGATGAAGTAGCAAAAGCTCCAACTCAGAAAGACGCCGCTCCAGGTAGATTCCGTTATGCTGATATTAATGGAGACGGAAAAATTGATGCGAATGACAGAACGGTTATCGGAAATCCAAATCCTAAATTTTCTTACGGATTTAACCTGGGATTTGAATATAAAGCCTTTGATTTCACAGCCTTCTTTTATGGAGTCTATGGCAAACAGAATTTCAATTTCACAAAATGGTGGACTGATTTTTCTCCAGGAACATTCCCGGGCGGAAGAAGCAAAAATGCTTTATATGACAGCTGGTTGCCTGATGGATCCAGACCCAATGCCAAAACACCGATGCAGGAGCTGAGCAACGGAAGTACAGCTTTCAGTGATAACGGCATCGTGAATTCCTATTATGTAGAGAATGGATCTTATTTCAGAATGCGAAACCTGCAGATTGGGTATAATTTACCTGCATCTCTTTTAAGTAAGGTGAAAATCTCAAGAGCACGCATCTATATACAGGGAACTAATTTGTTTACAGTTACGAAATATACCGGGATCAATCCGGAAGTCACCAGTCCAAGCGAACAATCACAGGGTATAGATATTTCATCTTATCCGGTAGTAAGGGAATATTTGGTGGGCGCGAGTATCTCGTTTTAATTTTTACAATTGATTATTGCTTAAATACTATTTTAATATGAAAAATAAGAAATTTGCTAAACTGTTGATCGCATTCTTCGGGATCGCCGGCTTTTATGCCTGTAGTAAAAGTTTTCTTCAGGTAACACCGCAGGGAGTGTTGGATGTACGGACTTTATCTACCGAAAAAGGTGTGAATAAAATATTGTTGGGGGCCTATGCGATGTTGGATGGGGAAGACGGCGGTTTAAATATTGGAACGGGCGTTTGGGGAGCCGGCGCGTCTAATTTTGTATTCGGAAGTATGGCTGGAGGCGAGGCAAACCGGGGTTCAACACCGGGTGATCAGGGGCCGAATATGACCAATGCGCTTCGTCATGAAAGTGCTCCGCTGAGCTTATCCCTAAGTGATGACTGGAAAGGTTATTATGAAGGGATCAAGAGAACGAATACAGTTTTACAAGTATTGGCAAACGTGAAGGAAATTTCGGACGCCTCCAAATCAAATATCACCGGGCAGGCTCGTTTTCTCAGAGCCTGGTATCATTTTCAAGCGCGGATTATCTTTGGACGGGTTCCATATATCAACGAGTTAACTGATGATTCGCTGACAAATAAATCTATTCTTAGTGTTGCAAATGATAAAGAAATCTGGCCAGATATTATTGCGGATGCGCAATATGCCTATCAGAATTTGCCCGCCACTCAGGATTCAAAAGGAAGAATCAATAAATGGACAGCCGGCGCGTTGCTGGGTAAGGTATTAATGTTTTCAAAAGATTATTCAACGGCTAAAACCGTATTGGATGATGTAGTGGCTAATGGTACTACTTCGCTGGGTGTTAAGTTTGCCCTAAGTGCAAACTATGACGATAACTTCAACCTCGATTTTGAAAACAGTGCAGAAACCGTGCTTGACTTCCAGGCTTCTTCTCAGGATAATGCAGGTGCAAGAAATGCCAACTGGGGTGATCAGCTGAATATGCCGGCTTCTGGTGCAACAGGCGGGGCGGGTTTTTTTACGCCAACGTTCTGGTTTACCAACCAGTTTAAAACAGATGCAAGTGGATTACCGGTTCCTTTTGGATCTGCCGAAAATAATGTTGTGATGGATCCGGCAGGTACTTCATCGGCTACCGGAGCGGCTCCAGGATATACACAGTATGCAGGTAATGTTGATGTACGGTTAGATTGGACAGTCGGTCGTAATGGCGTGCCTTTCCTTGACTGGGGAACTTTTTTAACTACCTGGCGCAGGGATCCGACAGCCGGTCCTTTCTGCGGAAAGAAAATTATGATCCGTCAGTCACAGGTCGCAACTTCTCACGATGCTTCCATATGGTTTGTTTCCGGAGGAAATGCATTGAATATTCATCTTCTTCGTTTTTCCGATATACTATTATTGGATGCGGAAGCAGCAATCGAAGCAAATGATCTGATCACCCCGTTTATGATCGTGAATATGGTACGCACCAGAGCTGGTACAAGTGAAAAAGTGGTATTCCCTGCAATTTATGGTGTCCCGGTTACCAATGCTTATGTAGTGCCATTTGCATCTCAGGATGAAGCAAGAACCGCTGTTCGTTTAGAAAGATTACTGGAGTTGGGTATGGAAGGTCATCGCTTCTTTGACCTCGTTAGATGGGGAATTGCGGCAACGGACCTCACTAATTTTTATAATTATGAAAGTGCCATTCCTTATCAGACAAATGGTGATCTGACACCAAAACCAACTTACACTTCTGCGAATCAGGACTATTATGCCATTCCGCAGCAGCAAATAGATCTCAGCCATGGTTTAATTACACAGAATCCATAGATCTTTCTATAAATATTTTATCCCGAGAGGCAGGACAACGTCCTGCCTCTTTTTTAATGTCTGGCAAATATTAATTGTTGTAATTTAAAGCTGTTGAAATACAGCAGTTGATCGATATAGATAAATAGTTTTTTAAAAATGCATTTTTTATATAAGGGCTGTCAATTTTTGATCTTCGTTTTTTTCTTTGGGTTAATATCCGGTTGTGGAAGAAACGCAGGAAAATTAATCAGGATTGATTCTAGCCAAAGTCATATTACTTTCTCCAATAATATTCCGGAAAACGATTCGATCAACATTTTTGATTTTGCGAATGTGTACAATGGCGGCGGCGTGGGTGTCGGCGACTTCAACAACGACGGGCTCATGGATCTGTATTTTACAGGAAATATGGTACCTAATAAATTATACCTGAATAAAGGCAACATGCAATTCGAAGATGTTACCGCTGAGGCAGGCGTAGGGGGGACAGGAGAATGGTACCGCGGTGTTTCGGTAATTGATATTAACAACGATGGTAAAATGGATTTATATGTTTGCGCTACAGCAAAAAAAAATCCCCTCGAGCGCAAAAATATTTTATATATCAATCAGGGACCGGATAAAAACGGAGTTCCTGTTTTCAAGGATATGGCAGAATCGTATGGTATCGCCGATACCAGTCAGAGTACGATGGCATATTTTTTTGATTATGATAATGACGGTGATTTAGATTTATTTATAGGCGTGAATCATATTATTGATCGGGAAAATGCCAATTACTTCCGGAAACGGAATCTGAACGGGGAACATCCAAGTACCTGTATATTATATCGGAACGACTGGAGCGATTCATTGAAACATCCAATTTTTACGAATGTTTCTAAGCAGGCTGGAATATTAATTGAAGGATATACCCATGCGGCCGATATTCTGGATATCAATAACGATGGATGGATGGACATTCTGGTAACGAATGATTACGTTTCAAATAATGTCTTATACATTAATAACCATGATGGCAGCTTTACCGATCATGTAACAGATTATTTTAAGCACACCGCAGCCAATTCGATGGGCAGCGATGCGGTAGATCTGAATAACGACGGACTCGTTGATATTGTTGAAGTGGATATGGACCCGCAGGATAATCTGCGTAAGAAAATGATGCAAAGTGCCAACAATTATTCAACCTATCAGAATTCGGAGATCTTTGGATTTCAATATCAATATCCCCGTAATATGTTGCAGGTAAATCAGGGCCCATCCATCGGGGGCATGGATAGTATTAAAAATCCTGTATTTTCTGATTTGGGTTTCTATGCCGGTGTAGCGGAAACAGACTGGAGCTGGACGCCCCTGGTAGCCGATCTCGATAATGATGGTTTAAAAGATATTTTATTTACGAATGGATTTCCAAAAGACATCACGGATCATGATTTCGGCGCATTCCGCCAAAAAGCGACTGCACTGACTTCCAAGAAGGAGATGCTGGGAGAAATACCCGTTGTTAAAATTCATAATTATGTTTATAAAAATGAGGGGACATTGAAGTTCTCCGATCAATCGATGAATTGGGGTTTGGATGAACCGACCTTTTCCAATGGGGCCGTGTATGTCGATTTGGATAACGATGGAGATCTGGATGTTGTTATAAATAATATCGACGGGGCGGCCATGTTATATGAAAACCATATCAACGATGAAAAGAAAAATAGTTATCTCGATATTAAATTTCAGGGTAGCCTGAAGAATATCAATGGAATCGGGGCGAAAGTTATTTTATATCAGAAAGGAATTACGCAGAATTTTTTAAACAATCCCTACCGCGGTTATATTTCTTCCGTAACGCCCATTATGCATTTTGGACTGGGTGCCAACCCGGTCATTGATTCGTTGGAGGTCTACTGGCCTGGAAATTTGAAACAGTGTATTAAAAATGTAAAGTCAAATCAAATCTTTTCTTTACGAATTCAGGATGCGGTACCATATAATAAATCACCGAACGCCCTGTTGGCCGTCAATTCCCTGTTCACCAACATTACAAATCAGGCAGGTATACATTATGTGCACCAGGCCCCGGATTTAATTGATTTCAATATTCAGAAATCCTTAACCCATAAATTTTCCGAATATAATCCTGCGCTTGCCGTGGGTGATATTGATCAGAATGGATTGGATGATATTGCGATCGGAGCAACGATTTTGCATAGTCCCCAGTTTCTGATGCAACAAACCAATGGAAGTTTTATTCAAAAAAGTTTACTTCCGGATGCCGCTGTGACCCATAAAGAGGAAGTGGATGAAGGCGTATTATTATTTGATGCCGACAATGATGGCGACCTGGATATGTATGTAGCTGCCGGTGGTTTTGGATATAAACATAACTCTCCACAGTATCGTGACAGATTATATATTAATGATGGCAAAGGAAATTTTAAGCTTGACTCGTTGGCATTACCTGAAAATTTTGGAAGTAAATTTTGTGTTCGGGCGGTTGATTACGATCAGGATGGCGACTTGGATTTATTTATTTCGGCCAGAGTAGATCCCTGGAATTATCCAAAGCCGGTGTCGTGTATCCTTTTACGCAATGACAGCAAAGCCGGTAAAATTAAATTTACGGACGTGACGGCAACGGTAGCGAAAGATTTATTAAATATCGGTCTCACCTGCGATGCAATCTTTACGGATTTTGATAATGATGGTTGGCCGGATTTAATATTAGCCGGAGAATGGATGCCGGTGACATTTTTGAAAAATGACCATGGTATTTTTAAGAATATTACAAAATCGTCGGGTGTGGCTGACCAGATTGGTTGGTGGAACAGCATCAGTGCAGGGGATTTTGACAATGACGGAGACACGGATTATATCATTGGAAATACGGGGGAAAATTCTTTTTACCGGCCTTCTGACAAATATCCCGTCTCGGTGTATGCGGCAGATTTTGATAAGAATGGTAGTTATGATGCGATTCCTGCTTTATACTTACCCGGTTCGCTGGATGATCCGACCCTGCGCGAATATCCCGGACAGGTAAGAGATGATGTTGTGAAACAAATGAGTGGTATGCGATTCAAATTTCCGACACATCATTCGTTTGCCGTCGCAACGATGGATCAATTGTTTTCGAAGGAACAGTTGGATAGTGCGCTGATCCTGCGGGCTAACAACCTGAAGTCGGTCTATCTGCGCAACGATGGGAATGGAAAATTCACGATGACGGCGTTGCCGATGCAGGCGCAAATTTCCGTGCTGGATGGAATGGTCGTAGATGATTTTAATGGAGACGGCAACCTGGATGTCATGATTAACGGCAATGACTATTCTCCGGAACCGGCCGTAGGACGCTATGACGCCTTGAATGGTTTGGTATTAATGGGAGACGGGACAGGTAATTTTACTGCCAAATCAATTCTTGAAAGCGGAATATTTATACCGGGTAATGGAAAAGCATTGGTGAAGCTACGGGGGACAGATGGGAAATATCTGGTGGCTGCCAGTCAGAACCGCGGTCCGTTGGAAATGTTTGCATTAAAAATGAAACTTACTAATATTCCGGTCATGCCGGATGAAACGTTTGCGCTGTTGAAATTGAGCAACGGGAAGATACAAAAACAGGAATTCTATTATGGTTCGTCTTTTCTTTCACAATCCGCCAGGATGCTGACGGTTGGTAAAAACGTCTTGTCTGTAACATTATTTAATAATAAGGGCGGTCAGCGAACAGTGGGTCATTAACGGTTGCCCGAACAAAGAAGCATTAACTTTTTCTGATGACCCGTTCAAAATCTTTGGAGACGTCTGCGGTCATTACCCCGGTCGTATCTTTCTTCGGACTTACCAGGTGAATTTTGAATTCACATCGATAAAATGTTTTTTCTTCAAAATAAATAACGTCTGTAACGTTAAAAGTTGCTTTCGAGAAATCCGATGTAGGATTGGAATTTAAATACTTTTCCATGGCCCCGGAAAGATTCTTTTCTATATCTTTTTCAGAAGGTTTGTGCTGACACCCCGGTATAAATATCAGCAGTAAAAAAAAAGGAAGCAAAATCGTTCTGGCTTTTATTCGCATGGCTGTAAAAATAGTATAAATAATAGCTTTTGAGGCTCCTCAAAATGTATCCGACGGCCTTTTTTTTAAGAGATAATTTCAAAATAGGAAAAGTCCCGTAATTGGATAAATTTAAAGCTGAAAAGCCGTAAATGTCACGAATTTTCTGCCAGTTCGTTGCTGCTCAATCATATAAAATAAAAAAAACTATGCCCCAGAATGGGAGTCTACGACAATAATATACAGAATTATTAGTTTTAAGAAGGCTGGTTGCTAAGTATAAACCATTAGAGTTGAATATGCAGGCGATTTCAAGCTATCCGAACCCTTTGATGCATAGTTTCAATTACAAACGGCATCCCATTTTTGGAATTATCTGATGATCACTAGTTAACCATTAGTTATCATTCGATTTTTTTTAAAACGGGTCGTAGTTTGTAATTGGAGTAGAATTAAAATCCAAATAACGCCATCCTGCAAGGGATCTGTGTTGTTTATCACCTATGCCGGATACCGATGAAAAACCTGTTTACTGCGTTTTTATGCATTTTAGGCATGCTCTTGATGTCTACGCAGAGCCAAGCGAAAAGCTTCTTCTCCAGCATTACCGGGAATACGATCGGTAGTGATCAAACGATTTGTAATAATACGACTCCGGTCGCGCTGACAGGATCTGTTCCGGGTGGCGGAACGGGCGTTTACGCTTATCAATGGCAGGTTAGTTCAAGCTCAGCAGTAGCAGGGTTTGCCAATATCGGCGCAGCAACGGGAACGGGTTATGCGCCGGGTGTACTCACGGCGAACCGATGGTACAGAAGAATTGTTATTTCAGGAATTGAATTTGATACCACCTCAGCCGTTACGATTACGGTTACTCCCCTTATCACGGCTGCCTCGAATATAATTACCGGTACACAAACTATTTGCTACAATAATATTCCCACCACACTGAACGGCCCCGCGGCCACGGGCGGGAATGGTTTGTATGTTTACCAATGGCAATCTTCACCCGACAACTTAACGTTTACAAATATTACGGGTGCAAATGCCAGCACATATACTTCTGTTCCTTTAACGGTCAGTACCTGGTTTAAAAGAGTTGTCAGTTCCGGAGGTTGCACCAATACGAGTGCCTCTATAAAAGTGACGGTAACACCTATTATTACCCTGGGATCCAATACGATTTCGGTCAGCCAGTCAATTTGTAACGGTCAAACACCGCTACCGGTTAACGGATCGACTCCCGCGGGTGCAACCGGTGCCTATACCTATTTATGGGAAAGCAGTACGACATCAGCGAGTGTGGGTTTTAGCACAGCAGCCGGAACCAGCAACGGAAAAAATTACTCACCGCTGGCACTCACTCAAACGACCTGGTTTCACCGGATTGTTTTTTCGGGTAATTGCGCGGATACCTCTTCAACGGTACTGATCACAGTGGTCAATACGCCACCGGGTAATCCGGCCATTTTTGGAAATGGCGTGTGGAATGTGTATGGGTATTCGGATAATGCATTTACTACTTATGCGGGCTTCTATACAGAGCCCCTTTTGTCGTTTAGGACAACCGCACGATATACATCTGCGCAGAGTCCTTCTTATGCCTCCGGCTATCAGGGTTGCCTGATTCCCACGACGAATTATTCGGTTAGCATGAAGCAGACAAACTTCCCGCCGGCAAGTTATCAGATCAACCTGGATTCACTCGATGATAATCTGAATGTATTTTTAAACGGAACGCAGATTTATGCGCACACCTGTTGCGTGACTGCGCCGATCAATAATGTATGGACCGGAAATCTGGGCGCCTCCGATCAGCTGGAACTGCGCTGGACGCAGGCTTCGGGCCTATCCTATCTTTTTATTCAATTTCAACCGGTTACGCCGACTCCTTTGATTCCCGGTTCAATCGCACAAAATCTGCAGGTGTGTTACGGCGAAGTACCTCCGGCCGGATTTACCAATACGGGATCTCCTACCAGTGGTTGTACGCTCACGGGTACGCAATGGCAGAAATCCATCGACAGTGTTACATGGGTTAATATTGTCGGTGCGACTGCCCTGACGTATACTGAAACCGCTGCCTTAGTACAGACGACCTGGTATCGCAGAGTAGCAACGGATGCTTGTAATAATTCAATCCCCACTGCCCCGGTAAAAGTAACCGTGAACGTGGTAGCTCCGGGCGATCCGACTGTTTATGGAAATAATTTCTGGAATGTTTATGTGTACCAGGGAACCGGCACTCCGGGTGCGTTCAACGTGGCTACGTATAAGGGTTATTATACAGAGCCGCTTTTATCTTTCAATTCCGTAAATCGCTGGGCCAATACTGCTTCACCGTCCAGTGCATCCGGCTATCAGGGTTGTATAGTGAATGTGTACAATACCTGGATCTCTTACAAGCGAACGAATTTCACCCCCGCTATTTATCAGATTGATATTCCTTACCATGATGATGCGGTATATCTTTTTATCAATGGAATTCAGGTTTTCTCTCATGTTGGATGTTGCGATTCCCATATCAATGTGTGGACAGGTCCCCTTGGGACCACTGACCAGATTGAAATGCGTGTATCACAGGCTGGCGGCCCGTCTTCCGAAGCGCTGACACTGACACCGGTTACTCCGACGGTACTCACTTCCGGTGCTATTGTACCCAGTCAGACGATTTGCGCAGGCAATGTTCCGCCCACTCCGTTCACTGAATCCGTAGCGCCGACCGGAGGATGTACAATTAAAAATTATTCATGGGATTATTCAACCGATAACGGCACTACGTGGACGAACATCTCTGGTGCAACGGCCATCAATTATACAGCTACAACGAGTGTGTATTCTCAAACACTTTACCGCCGCACGGTGTATGATGTTTGCGGAAATTCGGCTGCAGCTGTTCCCGACACGGTATATATGAATAACAGTGCACCGGGAAATCCGGCCGTTTTTGGTATCAATACCTGGAACGTCTATTGTTTTCAGGATGTGAGTTATTCAATCTATGCCGGTTATTACACAGAACCATTACTTAGCTTCGCCACTACCAATCGGTATGCCTCTACATCGCCGCCTTCCGCAGCGAGCGGCTACCAGGGTTGTCAGCTGATCAATACCTATTATTCCGTCAGCATGAAGCGCACCGGCTTTACGGCGGGCCTTTATCAGATAGATGTGACGGCGGATGATGATTACGTCTCTATTTATATTAATGGTGCGTTGGTATCCAGTTTAACCTATCCCACTATTCAGAACAATGTGTGGACGGGGAATCTGGGTCCTAGTGATCAGATAGAAATACGCTGGAGAAATAATGCCGGTCCGGGCCTGTCCGGTGTACGTTTTACGACAGTAACCACGACGCCGTTGATGCCTGGATCCATCGTTGCCTACAATCCAAATCTTTGTTTAAATGATCTTCCGATTATCAATGAAGTAACACCTGCTTCCGGCGGATGTTTTGTAAATTATTCCTGGCAGTCATCGGTTGATGGCGGCACTACGTGGACAACCATCGCCGGTGCAACGGGAAATAATTTTACGGCAACTGTTTCACCGACCACCAATATTCAGTACCGTCGTGTTGCTACGGATGTTTGCGGAACTGTTGTGTATTCTGCGCCGGTAACTTTTACCCAGACAGCCGGAACGGTCGGCAATCCGGCCGTATTTGGAAACGGTGTCTGGAATGTATATGCATACGATGCACCGGCCGGGACAACTCCTTTTTCTGCTGCCCAATATCTCGGATATTATGTAGAACCTCTTTTGTCTTTCAACTCACTGAATCGCTGGGGTACGAATGGCACACCTTCAGATGCATCTGGATATCAGGGATGCCAGGTAGATCAGGCCAATCACTGGGTGAGTTATCGGCAAACTAATATTACGCCGGGCACCTATCAGATCGATGTTCCTTATCATGATGATGATGCCTATCTTTTTATCAATGGGGTTCAGGTCTGGTCACAGGCCGGATGTTGCGTGTCCAGCACGAATGTGTGGACGGGAATCATCAGTGCGTCGGACCAGGTTGAATTCAGATGGCGTCAATATTATGGCGGATCCAGCGGGGCCGTTAATTTTACACCGGTCACTCCTTCAACCGTAATTACGCCGGGAACGATTGCGACTATTCAAACGATTTGTGCGGGAAGCATACCAGCGGCATTTACCAGTACAACGGATGCAACCAGTACCTGCTTTGTATATTACCAATGGCAGAGTTCACCAGACAATACAACATGGACAGATATTTCCGGAGCCACCTCAAATGTGTATGCTTCCGGGGCACTAAACGCTAAGACATATTTTCAGCGAAAGGCGACGAACTCCTGTGGGAATACGGCTATTTCGAATGTTATTTATGTGGATGTCTATCCGGCTATTATTTCGGCGGGTACCATCGCCAACAATCAGGCGATATGCAGTGGAACCGTGCCTGCGGCTTTTACAAGTACCGCATTACCCACCGGTGGAAACGGAGCGTATACGTATCAATGGCAGTTATCGCTCGACAATATCGGCTGGTCAAATATTGGCGGCGCAACCGGAACAACCTATGCACCGGCAACTGCATTGACAGCTACAACTTATTACAGAAGAAATGCAACCTCCTGCGGATCGGCTGTTTATATCAGTAGTAATGTCATTACGGTGACGGTAAATGGTCTGGTCGTTATTACCACACAGCCGGCAAACCCATCTGCTTGTGCGGGCGGAAGTACCACGATATCAGTGGTCGCCACCGGCACCGGACTTACCTATCAGTGGCAAGTGAATACCGGAAGTGGGTTTACAAATGTTACCAATGTTTCTCCTTACAGTGGAGCTACCACAGCTACCTTGACGCTTAATCCGGTGGTTGCCGGAATGGCGGGATATAAGTATCAGGTAATTATTACGGGTACTTGTTTGCCAGTTGTCACATCGAATATTGTTACACTCGCTGTTTCAAACAACGCGGTGATTACTACGCAGCCTGCGAATAAAACTTTCTGTGCGGGAACGAATGCAACGTTCAGCGTTAATGCTTCGGGCAGCGGGATCACTTATCAGTGGCAGCAGAATATCAGTGGTACCTGGACAAATCTCGTTGACAATGCCGTGTATAGCGGTTCGTTGACAACAATTTTAACGATTACCGGAGTTACCAGCGTGATGAGTGGAAATATTTATCGTGTTGTGCTTAATACAACTTGTCCGGGTACTATAAATTCTAATCAGGCTACCCTGACAGTTGTTGCGCCTCCTTCGAATGCAATCACAGCGGACCAGACCGTCTGTTCCGGAATTGCGGCGAACGCCCTGACGGGGCCGGCCGCGACGAGTTATTTATGGCAATCCAGTACGGTATCTTCTTCCAGCGGTTTTGTAACGGCCAGCGGAACGAGTAACGCCCAGGGATATTCGCCCGGCATCATTAGTACAACAACTTATTACCAACGTATTGCCGGAAACGGGACATGTACCAATACCAGTAATGTGGTTACGGCAACTGTAAACAACACGCCCATTACCATTACAGCCCAGCCGGCGGCCCAGGCCGTTTGCACAGGGGCTACAGCTACTTTTACTGCAACCGCTACCGGTCCGGGTACATTAACTTATGTATGGTATGAAAACGGAGTTGCGCTGACCGACGGTGGAATATATAGCGGAACACAAACCAATACGCTAACGTTAAGCGGCGTCACGGCCGGCATGAATGCTTATACTTATACTTTAAAAGTATTTGCGTCTGGTTGCAGTGCCATCTCAAAAAATACCAATGCCGCAACGCTTACAACGGCGAACGGTCCGGTTATTACCGGTAACCAGACAAGTTTCATTACCTGTCAGGGTTCCAGTGTACAGTTAAATATAACTGCTACCGGTGTCGGGTTGAACTATCAATGGCAGATTTTTTCTGGTTCCGTTTGGAATAATCTTTCCAATTTTGGAAGTTATTCGAATGTGAATGGTAATTCACTGAGAATTAATCCGACCACGGCGGCCATGGATGGTTCTCAATATCGTTGTGTTGTTACGGGCACCTGTTCACCGTTCACTGCCAACACGACAACATCGGTGATGAATGTGACTACGCCTGTGGCAAATAATTCGATTAGTAATAGTCAAACGCTTTGTCCCGGTACACCGACGCCGTTTACGGGTAGTACCCCAACGGGCGGAACCGGAACCTATACTTATCAATGGTATTTGAATACCGGATCGGGCTGGTTTGCCATCAGTGGTGCAACGGCTATCAATTATGCATCCGGACCATTAACGCAAACTACGCAATTTTACAGAGCAGGTACCAGTGGTGGCTGCGGCGCTTTCAATAGTACGCCCATCACGGTTACCATTCTTCCGCCAACGTCCACGACCGATCCGTCGAACACGGCTGTTTGTGCCGGAACGAACGCTTCATTTACGGTGGTCGGATCCGGTAGTGGGCTTAGTTATCAGTGGCAGGTGAATACCGGTAGCGGCTGGACGAACATTATCAATGGCGCCTCTTATACGGGCGTAACGAATGCAACGCTGAATGTAATTGCACCGGCTTATGGATTCAATGGATATCAATATCGCTGTATTGTAAGTGGCAATTGTTCTCCACCGGTTGTTACTTCTAATCCGGCCACGCTGACGGTAAATCCGGTGGCCATAATTACGACGCAGCCTTCCAATGTGAATACATGTTCCGGAAGCACAGCGGTTTATAAGGTAACTGCAACCGGAACCGGACTGACGTATAAATGGATGGAGAAAGTAGGGTCGGGTGCCTTTGCAAATATTACAGATGGTGGAATTTATAGTGGATCTGCCACAGCTACCTTAACACTCACGGGTGTGACGGTGGCGATGAACAACAATCAATATCTGTGTGTCATTACTTTCGGCAGTTGCCCGATCAACAGTCAGATCGGGTCCCTTACGGTGAGTGCGCAGCCATCGCTGGTTATCACCAACCCGCCAACGGCGTGTGCTCCTTCAACAGTAGATATAACAGCTCCTGCGGTAACAGCAGGCAGTAATTTAAGTGGAGGTATTCTAACCTATTGGAATGATGTAACATTTACGTCGCCGCTAGCTAATCCTTCATCGATTTCAGTGTCCGGAACTTATTATATACGTGTTGTTACCTCGGCGGTATGTTATGATATCGAACCGGTGGTTGTAAGTATCAGTCCGACGATTACCAACAATAATATTGCTGTCAATCAGGCAATCTGTACCGGCTCGGCACCCGTCGCGTTAACCGGCACGGCACCTGGTGGCGGTGCGGGGGCGTATACTTATCAATGGCAGAATAGCACAGACAATATTACCTATACAAATATTAGCGGGGCTACCGGAACTGGTTACAGTCCGGGTACGCTGACGGCTACGACCTGGTATAGAAGGGTTGTCAATTCCGGAACCTGCGGTGGTACTTCGGGCGCCGTTCAAATTACGGTGGTTGCCAATCCTACTGCCACGATATCTTATGCCGGAACGCCGTTCTGCGCAAACGGAACTGCGGCGGTAACGCAAGGCGGACAAACGGGTGGTACTTATTCTGCACCTGCGGGACTTTCCATTAATGCGTTGTCGGGCGCGATCAATCTGGGCGCCAGCTCACCGAATACCTATCTCGTTACTTATAATTTCAGCAACGGAACATGTAGTGGAACAACGACTACTTCTGTTACGATAAATGCATTGCCTTCAGCTACAATATCCTATACGGGATCTCCTTATTGTGCAACGGGCACAGCGACAGTGACGCTGACCGGACAATCAGGTGGATCATTTTCTGCACCGGCCGGTTTAATTATCGATCCGACAACGGGCATTGTGAATCTGGCCAGCAGCACGCTGGGTACGTATGCTGTTACTTATTCATTTAGTAATGGCATATGTAGCAATACAACAACTGCTTCTATAACTATCAACGCACTTCCAACGGCAGCAATATTTTATGCTGGATCTCCTTATTGCGCAACGGGAACTGCCACTGTTTCTCAAAGTGGAACGGGTGGAGGAACTTTTTCGGCCCTGCCAGCAGGACTGTCTATCAATGCGACAACCGGTGCTATTAATCTGGCAGCGAGCACGCCCAGTGCAACGGCTTATACGGTTACGTATAGTTTTACCGGCGGAGGATGTAGTAATTCAACCAGTACACCGGTGACTGTGAATGCGATGCCAACGGTTACGATTACCAATCCAGCATCGGGTTGTGCTCCAGGAACAATAGATCTTACGGCTGCTGCAGTAACTGCTGGTAGTACGGCAGGATTGACATATACTTATTTCACGGATGCAGCGGGAACGATAACTCTTGCAACACCGAATGCGGTGGCTGCAAGTGGAACGTATTATATCAAAGGAACGACAGCCTCTGGTTGTACCGATATCAAACCCGTTGTTGTGACGATCAATCCC
>JAYWCS010000248.1:0-9288 GCA_043780315.1 Bacteroidota bacterium
GGTTACCGCATCGCACGTAAATCGGTTGCCGGTATCATGGATGAAGCAGATGAAAAGATTCTGATCAAAGTAATTTCCCTGCTGAATAACAGCCGGGGCGGGAACTGGATCGATATCCATAACCTGCGTGTGACTAAATTCGGGAATGTGCTTCATATTGATTGTCACATGACCATTCCCTGGTACCAAAACGTGCGACAGGCACATATTGAAGTGGATCAGCTACGCATACTCATTGAAAATGAATTTGGTTCGGCCATGGAATTTTTCGTTCATACCGATGCTTGTATCGGCAGCTGTTGTCCGATTTGCATTAAGACGGACTGCACCGTGCGGGAACATCCCTTCAGCAGAAGAATCAAATGGGAAATGAATAATGTGGTGCCCAATAAAAAACACGATATTTCAACGCCCGGATGACTTCAGATTTTTCATGTAATCATATTTGACCCCCATCGCCTGACCCGCCCGCGTAAACTCCGTTTGTTCGCGCTGAATTTCACTGAGCAGATCGATGGTTTTTAAATTATACGCCATTTCCACCGCATGAACCTGCTGCGAGATCGCTGAAAAATTAGCATCATAACTATAGGTGCCACAAGCAAAATCGATTTGCTCTTCCGTTTTCTGCATCGTCTCTCCCAAGGCCCGGAGCTTAGCATCATAGGCCCTGAGTGTTTCTTCCAACTCCTTTCTTTCCTTGAGCATAACCGAAAGTTGCTTTTGCATGTCATGATACCGACTGCCGAGTGACCGCAACTCTGCATTCGTATACTTTTTAGGAAGCGGTTGCTGGGCGAATGCAATATTCATCCCAAATAAAATGATAATTATAGTAAGTGCAGATCTAGGCATAAGGTTATTTTGGTTAAAATTAGCCTGTTTTGAATTTTCGGTGAAAAAATAATGATTTCTGAAAAGGGCCTAATTTCGCAGAGTCAAAAATAACTCACTACCCATGGAAGCTTGGAAAACATACCAGGAGAAGCATCAGGACCGGTTTCTAAATGAATTACTTGAATTGCTTAAAATACCATCCGTCAGCTCAGACAGTCTTTGTCAACCCGATATGCTACGCTGTGCCGAAGCAGTTAAAAAATCGCTGCTCGATGCCGGAGTGACCAAAGCGGAAATTTATGAAACCAAGGGCCATCCGGTGGTATACGCCGAAATAATAGCAGATCCAAACAAACCCACCGTTTTAGTTTACGGGCATTATGATGTTCAGCCGGCGGATCCGCTGGAACTATGGAACAGTGCACCTTTCGAGCCGGTAATCAAAAATGGCATGATCTACGCACGGGGTGCCTGCGACGACAAAGGCCAGTTCTTCATGCATGTAAAAGCCCTGGAAATTATGCAGCATGCCGGTCCCCTCGCCTGCAATATCAAGTTCATCATTGAAGGGGAGGAGGAAATCGGCTCACCGAATCTGGGGGCCTTCGTGGCCGAACATACAGAGCTGCTGAAAGCGGATGTGATCCTGATCAGCGATACGGCCATGATCAGTCTGGATACCCCCTCTATTGATATCGGCGTTCGCGGCCTGGCTTATATTCAGGTTGAAATTACCGGCCCTAACCGCGATTTACACAGCGGCGTGTACGGAGGTGCCGTGGCAAACCCCGCGACCATCCTCGCTCAGATGATCGCCAGCTGTTATGATGAAAATAACCATATACGGATTCCCGGTTTCTATGACGACGTACTGGAATCTTCTGCAGAAGAAAGAAAAAAAATGGCCGCTGCCCCGTTCAATATCAAAGAATATATGACCGATCTGGGCGTGGAAGCCATCTGGGGCGAGAATGGCTATAGCGTCAATGAGCGCACGGGTATCCGGCCCACGTTGGAAATTAATGGTATCTGGGGCGGATTTCAGGGCGAGGGTTCCAAAACGGTTTTGCCGTCTAAAGCTTCCGCAAAAATTTCAGCCCGGCTGGTACCGAATCAGACTTCCGAAAAAATCACTACGCTACTGTTGGATTATTTTAGAAAAATAGCGCCCGAAAGTGTACATGTGCATGCGTTTGAATTACATGGGGGTGAACCCTATATGACACCGATTGATTCCCTGGCTTACCGGGCTGCGGAAAAAGCTATTGAAGTAAGTTTCGGTAAGAAGCCGGTTCCCGTTCGCGGCGGCGGCAGTATTCCAATCTGTTCTTTGTTTGAAAAAGAACTCGGCATAAAAATCGTTTTCATGGGCTTCGGGCTGGACAGCGATAACCTGCATTCACCAAACGAAAAATTCAATATCGATAATTTTAAAAAGGGTATTGAAACCATCCCTTATTTCCATCAGTATTTTGCGGAAGGATTTGAGAAGAGTTGAATTGGTTGACGGTTTTTGGTTGATGGTTGATGGATTAAAAATTAATGCGGTAATTTATTCCTGATGGAAGAAAAAGAAAAATTACGGATCGATAAATACCTTTGGGCAATCCGACTATTTAAAACCCGGAGTCAGGCATCCGAAGCATGCGAAAAAGGAAAAGTGCGAAATGACGCCGGACAAATAAAACCTTCCAAAGCAGTACACGCAGGGGAAGAATATGAAGTGAAAACAGAAGCCAAAAGATGGAGGATACGGGTAACAGAACTACTTGACCACCGACTCGCTTTTGCAGAAGCCGTGAAATATTATCAGGATATCACCCCCGCCGAAGAAGTTCTCCGGATCCAATATCAGGCCGCCAGTTTTAATACGGGCAAAAGACAGAGCAAAGTGGGAAGACCTACTAAAAAAGACCGGCGTGATCTGGATGGAATGGTTGACGGTTGAGGGTTGATGGTTGATGGTTGACGGTTGCTGGTTGATGGTATTAAAATTTTAATCTTGAGAATAGACATCATCAGTGTTTTACCGGAATTACTGGAAAGTTCTTTTGCACATTCTATTTTAAAGAGAGCGAAAGAAAAAAATTTACTGGAAATTTTTGTGCATTCCCTCCGCCAGTGGGCGGTCAATGAATACGGACAGGTAGATGATTATCAATATGGGGGGGGGGCCGGCATGGTGATGATGTGTGAACCACTGGCCAATGCCATCGAATCGCTGAAAAAGGAAAGAAACTATGATGAAATTATTTTCATGAGTCCCGATGGCGATTTGCTCAATCAACCCATGGCCAATGCCCTGTCCATGAAAGAAAATCTCCTGATTATTTCCGGCCACTATAAAGGAATAGATGAACGTATCCGGCAACATTTTATCACGCGCGAAATATCAATCGGTGATTATGTATTGAGCGGTGGCGAACTGCCGGCAGCTGTTTTAACAGATGCAATCGGCCGTTTACTGCCTGGCGTTTTAAACGATGAAACTTCGGCCCTGTTTGATTCCTTTCAGGATAGCCTGCTCGCCCCGCCGGTGTACACACGGCCCGCAGAATTTCGCGGATGGAAAGTACCTGATATCCTTCTGAGCGGTGACCCGGCGAAAATTGCAGATTGGCGGCACGAAGCGGCCCTGAAAAAAACGGAAGAAAAACGACCCGGTCTGCTGAACGATTAATTTTATTTATGATCATCAAAGGAAAATTGGTAGACATCCCTGCAAAGAGAATTTTCCCCGCAGAAATGCGAATAAGTGAAAAAAAAATCGATTCCATTCGGGAACTACCCGATAATTATCCCGTGCCGGATGTTTTTATTTGTCCGGGGTTTATCGATGCCCACGTTCATATCGAAAGCTCCATGCTTGTGCCTTCCGAATTTGCCCGGCTGGCCGTCGTACATGGCACCGTCGCTACCATCAGCGATCCACACGAAATTGCGAACGTACTCGGAATCGCAGGTGTTGAATACATGATTGAAAACGGCCAAAAAACCCCCTTTCATTTTTACTTCGGAGCGCCCAGCTGTGTGCCGGCCACCCTTTTTGAAACCGCCGGTGCAACCCTTGACGCCGCAGCTGTCGATGCGTTATTGTCACAGCCGGATATTAAATACCTGAGTGAGATGATGAATTTTCCCGGCGTATTGCACGATGATGCCGAAGTGCTGAAAAAAATATCGTCTGCAAAAAATTATAATAAACCCGTTGATGGTCATGCACCGGGACTGCAGGGAGATGCTTTAAAAAAATATATTGCCGCCGGTATCAGCACCGACCACGAATGTTTCACCGAAGCCGAAGCACTTGAAAAAATCGGTCTCGGCATGAAGATTCTAATACGGGAAGGCAGCGCCGCACGCAATTTCGAGGCACTTGCCGGTTTGCTCCACGACCATTGGGAGAATATGATGTTTTGCAGTGATGACAAACACCCGGACAGTCTTGTCAGCGGCCATATCAACCATCTTTGCGCGCGGGCAGTAGCAAAAAATATTGACGTTTTTAAAGTACTCACCGCCGCCTGTATCAATCCGGTAAGTCATTATAAACTCCCTGTAGGCCAGCTGCAACCCGGCGATGCAGCTGATTTTATTCTACTGAAAGATTTGAAAAAATTTGAAGTGCACCAGACTTTTCTTCAAGGCGAACTCGTTTCGACCGATGGAAAAACAAAATTGAATACCCTAAAAAATTTATCCGTTCCCAATCAGTTTCATTGTACTCCAACCAGTGCTGCCAATTTTATATATCCTGCCGCACCGACTCCGCTGTCGTCATATCCCTATCCCGCGATCATTGCATTCAACGGTCAACTCATCACCGGAAAAGACCCTATCGAAATCAACCCCACCAATGGCCAATGGGAGTCGGATGTTGCCCGTGATATATTAAAAATCGTTGTGCTGAACCGTTATAAAAAAGCGCCTATCGCAATGGCCTTCATTAAAAACTTCGGATTGAAATGCGGTGCGATGGCCTCTTCGGTTGCCCATGACAGTCATAATATTGTTGCCGTGGGGGTCAGCAATGAAGACATGAGCCGGGCAATCAATCTGGTGATCGAACACAAAGGCGGCATTAGTATCACCGGCAATGGGATGGACCTTTCGCTGGGCTTGCCCGTGGCCGGACTGATGAGCACTTCAGATGGCTTTCAGGTGGCCTCCACTTATTCTTCTATGGATGCGTTTGCCAAACAACTCGGGAGCAAACTCGATTCTCCCTTTATGACCCTTTCTTTCATGGCCCTGCTCGTTATTCCACACCTGAAACTGAGCGACCTCGGCCTTTTCGACGGGGACCGGTTTGAAATCCTCTGATCATTTATTTTTTACCGGGGAAAACAATCCTTTCACCGCCTTTTCCGGATTGGCTGTTCAGCTGGCAAATGCTGCTGATAACAATTGGTCTGATGAGCGGTATAGCGCATAGTTTCCGCGGTCCGGGCTGGCTGATTATGATTCTCATCGGAAAAGGTTTTTCTTCAGAAGATTACATTGATTCCACCACGGCGTTCGGGGGCATTCACAAAAATATTATTTCTTAAATTTTTAAAGGGGGCGACATCGTTGTTTTTATGGGCGGCACAAAAATCATTGCCCCTTCTAATTGGGAAATCCGAAATGATGTCACATCTTTTTTTGGAAGTATAGGAGTATTTTGAATCTAAACTCAACAACATGTTGTTTGTGCGCTCACACCGGTCGTTCATTTTGAATGTTACCGAGATCACCCGGATTGATCCTTACGAAAAAGAAAATCATCAGGCCACCTTAAAATCGGGTGCGCGGATACCAGTAAGTAAAACAGGATATCTGAAATTGAAATCGGTACTCGAACTTTAAACCGTCCACAAAGCGCCGTTGATACTGTCTTTCGAAGCTCCTGTCACAGACTCCATCACATTGATTTCTTCGCGCCAGCGCAACGCGCCCATCAAAGCCATAACCAATGCTTCTTTATAATCGACCAGCTGTTGATCCGGAACAATACATTCAATGCCCCATCTGACAAGCTCTTCTTTTAATTTCTCTAAGAGAAATAAATTATGAGCTCCTCCACCGGTGATGAGTAAACGCTGTTTATCCGTAGGTGCTTTTACCTCCAATTGATTCAGTGCGGCGGAAAGTTGCTCAACAATATGCTGAACATAGGTGCGCAACGCATCGACCTTCGAAAGATTTGCTTTTAATATCAATGGAACCACTTCCTTTAAACCGAATTCATTGGAGAGAGATTTCGGGTAGGGTAACTTGTAATAAGCCAGTCCGTTCAACTGTCCCAGCAGACCCTCATCGATTTTTCCCGCGGCTGCCAGGCGTCCGTCTTCATCATATCCTTTTTCTGTATCCCGGGCCAATAAATTAAGTATCCGGTTAGCGGAACAAACATCAAATCCGGCGATCGTTTCATGATGCGCGGAAATATTGGCGATCCCTCCGATATTTAAAAACAACTGGTATTCCGCCAACAATAGTTTCTCGCCGATGGGAATAATCGGGGCGCCCTGTCCGCCGAGAGCAACATCCACCGAACGCAGATCGGAGATCGTACGGATACCAGTTACCGCAGCAATCGCAGCCCCATCGCCGATTTGCGCCGTCACGTGCCGGTCTGGCAAATGAAAAGCCGTATGGCCATGCGAGGCAATAAGCTGAACCTGAAAAGCCAGGTTTTTTTCTTCCATAAACTGATTTACACAATGCCCCAGATAATGACCATATTCTGTGTGGAGCAATAGATAATCTTTTGCCGAAAGGGTCGGTAAACCGGTTAGTTTAATGATCCATTCCGGCGAGTAGGGAATACAGGTAGTTTCGCGGATTTGAAAAGTCCATTTTCCGGCCGTCTCTTCTAAAAGAACAAAAGCAATATCCAGTCCGTCGAGCGAACTGCCGCTCATCAATCCGATTACCCTATACAACATGGGAAATGATTTTCTGATTCAATCTTTTAACTTTAGTTTTAATACCGGCAGAATTTCGAATATCGGATTTTTAATCTTTATCTATGCTGATTAATCTCAGTGAGGATTACTCCATACTGTGTGACTGGATCGCAGAGATCCGCGACCAGGCGGTGCAGACGGAACGGATGCGTTTTCGCCGTAATCTCGAGCGAATCGGAGAAATTGCCGCCTATGAAATCAGCCGGCATCTTCCTTTCGAAGAAAAAGAAATTCAAACCCCGCTCGGCATTTCCAATACAAAAGTACTGCGGGCACAGCCTGTGCTGGCCACTATTCTTCGTGCCGGATTGCCCCTTCATCAGGGCTTGCTGAATATATTCGACAAAGCGGATAGTGCGTTCATTTCTGCCTACCGCAAACATCAGCACGACGGTTCATTCGAAATCAGTCTGGGGTATATCACCTGCCCCGACCTGGAAAACCGGATCCTGATCATTTCTGACCCCATGCTGGCAACGGGTGCCTCAGTGATTAAAACGATCCGGTATCTGCTGGGAGAAGGCAACCCATCCCAGATACATGTCGTTACGGCTATAGCCTGTACGGTTGGAATAGAATCTCTGCAGCGGGCTTTGCCTGACTGCAAAATTTGGTGTGGTGCCATTGACGACGAGCTGACTGCCAAAGGATATATCGTACCCGGACTGGGAGACGCCGGTGATCTGGCTTTTGGCAGTAAAATGCAGGCCTAAAACAGTCGGCAACCTTTTCTTGTTTCAGGATTTTTGTTTATTTTCATCCCGATTCAAAGCCAAATTCCCATGAAACAAACAGCCGGGACCAACGATGCCGCACTTTTTTTATCTGTCATTGTCTTCGGAAATTACCATAAATTCTATCCGGGCGTAGTAAAAGGAATCTGTTTATGAGAAGAAGGATATTTTACACGCTGATATGTTCGGCTTTTCTTGTTCCCGGACCCGCCCAGGCGCAGGATCCGGCGTTTTCCCAATTTTTCGCTTCTCCTTTAACGCTCAATCCGGCACTAACCGGAAAGTTCAGCGGAACCGTACGAGTAGCCGGTAACTATCGGAACCAATGGCCACAGATCAACAATGCCTTTATTACCTCTACCGTTTCTGTAGATGGTAATATTATGATAAATAAAATCAATAATGGCGATGCCTGGGGTGTTGGCTTGATGGCGATGACAGATAAAACAGCCAATGGCATCTTGAATAGTAATTATATTGGTGTTTCCACGGCCTATCATAAAGCATTAGATGAAAATGGCTGGAACCAGCTGGGAATCGGCTTTCAGGGCTCCTATGCCAGTAAGCGGCTGGATGGCACCAAATTGAATTTTGAAGATCAACTCGATCAGCAGGGCGGCTGGTCCTTACCCAGTTCTGAAATTGTGAGTGGCCATCAGGTGAACCTCAGTTATTTCGATCTTAGTGTGGGAGCCCTGTTCAACGGGTCTTCCGACGGAAATAATAACTATTATCTGGGCGTGTCGGCGTATCATATCACGCAGCCCCAGGAAACGTTTACAGGAAATTCCGTCTATGTACTGCATCCGCGTCTCACGGTGCACGGCGGTTACTCGTTCCCGTTATCACAGAGTAATAACAATAATTTTATTCACTTCAGTGGATTATATAGCAAGCAGGCGAATGCCATAGATGCGGTGCTCGGCGGCGCCTGGTCGAATAATATCAATGGTGAGGAAGCTTCCAATCCCATTAATTTATACATTGGTTTATGGGCCCGTTTCAGTAACCTGACAGATGCCATCATTCCTTATGTAGGGCTGGATGTCGGACCCTTCACGGTTGGCATGAGTTACGATGTAAATGTATCTTCTCTGAAATCTGCTTCACAAAGCCAGGGCGGCGTTGAAATTTCAATCATTTATATTAAGAAGCCTTCCGACGGAAGAAAAACCGTTCCCTGCCCGAAATTCTAAAAGCACGTTTCCCCACGCTCAGTCACTTTTTTAAAAAAGCTGATACTATTCCCGCCTTCCGCAAACAGCGGATTCACTTTTTATAAATCCAAATTAGTGCTATATTGAACATCGTTAAAAAATTGGTTTGCTAAAAGAAATTGTCATCGCTATTCAGGCCTATAAAAAGGCGCACGTGTTTATTGGCAAACATCATTTGTGGAAGTGGATACTGATTCCGGGATTAATTTATATGATCCTGTTTACGGTCGGCCTATACTTTTTCTGGATCTCAGCCGATACCGCGGTTTCCCATTTGAGTCAGCTGATCGGTATTGACCGCTGGTTGCATCGTCAGCATAGTTCTGCACTGAGTTTTATATTCCTTATGGGCGGCATCATGGTGCATCTGATCATGATGTTTTTTTATTTCTCCCTTTTCAAATATTTATTTCTGATTTTAGGAAGTCCTGTGTTTGCCTACCTCAGTGAAAAAACCGAATCGATTATTGAGGAGAAAGATTTCCTTTTCGACAAAGCCATTTTTTATCAGGATATGTTTCGTGGAATCAAACTCGCCTTTCGGAATTG
>JAYWCS010000249.1:0-8415 GCA_043780315.1 Bacteroidota bacterium
ACTTCTGTCTTTGTCAGTTTGATGGTATAACGTATCATTTGTAATGGGTTTTACAAATGTACAATATTATACGTCAACATATACTTAACTTAACACTAGTAGAAATTCCAATGGTTCCAAGATTTTCAAAAATAGAGTCGATAATTTTCGTACGAATTGTGTTCTGAAGTATTAGACCTGTTCCCCGGGAATATTCAAAATGAATGTGCTGTATTGTGAGATTATTTGTTTCTAACGAGACAGTAATAGGATCCTCTAGAATTGACACTACAATATCGGCCGTGTTCATTGAGTTGTCCGGAGGCCAAAAATGTAGAGTTCCTGCATTTTTGTTCAGATACCATTCTCCGGGGGAATCAAGTTCTTCGAGTCCATTATAGATATAAAATCCACGTTGATTTCTGGAGTCGGCCCCTGCTCCCGTTGATGAATCGGACGTTGAGAAAATCGTGTATTGAGCAGGATCTTTTACGGTTATCGTTGAATTATTTGAGTTGATGCTTGCGATCCGAAGGCAATCATCCGAGTACCCGCAGGAGAAAAAATCCTCCTGTCCAGGCATTCGCTGATTCTTACCAGTTGTTTATTCTTGGTTTCTTGAAAGCAAAAGTAGCACCACGGTTTGTATTGTCACCGTTTCTTGGATTTGAACCTGGGTCTACGGTGGTGCCAATAGGTGCTGAACCTTCATTGGGCCAACGTACCAGAGTTAACGGTTCGCTAGTATAAAAAAACTCGAGATTGAACGGATAATTCGATTTATAGCCGTGGTTAAAATCTTTCCCGAACCCGGTTATACCGGCGTCTTTCAAATTAATCTCAACTAAGTGAGGACGTGCATATAAAGGAACTTTGTTTATTATTTTTGGATCGGTTGGAGTCTTAAAATTCTTATTGGTTAGTCAGACGCCTCCTGAAAATAGTACGTTTTCTTTGCTATAAGGCATTACTGTAATCTGCCGGACGATCAGATCCGTACCTGTTCCGGTGTTCTGGAGAAATAATTTACCAAATTATAAATTTATATAATATCGTCTTGAATTGCCTTTTTTTTGCGATTAAATATCGTCGCAAACTCCTTCTCTTCAACACGATATACAAAAAGGCCAAACAGCGCCAGAAAAAGGCTCGCCATGGTAAGGTTTAAGGCGTAGTTATCCCATAAGTGGGTAATGCCTGCATGGATAAAATAGAGTAGCACCACGATAACCATATAACTGATTAATTTCTTCCAGGCATAGGGTACCGGATAGCTCCTTTGACCCCACATATATGAAATCACCATCATGCTTCCATAACACAGGAAAGTAGCCCAGGCGCAGGCCATATAGCTGAAGTAAGGAATAAACAGATAATTGACAACGATTGTAATCGCAGCCCCGATCAAGGTGATATAAGCCCCGGCCGTCGTCTTTTTCGAAATCCGGTACCAGATAGACAGGTTTATATAAATGCCCAGAAACATATTGGCCAGCAGCAGGATGGGCACCACTTTCATCCCAACCCACATCCGTTCGTCCCGGATGAATAAATTTCGCCACAGATCGAGGTATAGCGACACCAGCAGGAACATCAGGCAAATCGTGAGCACGAAAAATTTCATCACCCGCGCATATACTTTCTGCGCATTTGCTTCCGTGGCCTGCTTAAAGAAAAAAGGTTCGGCCCCCATCCGGAACGCCTGCACAAAGAGGGTGATTAATATAGACAGTTTATAACACGCGCTGTAAATACCCACTTCAAAAGTGGCCGCATCGCCTTTTAAGGGCGACCAGCGTTGCAGCATAATCCGGTCGAAAGTTTCATTGATCATCCCGGCAAATCCGGCAATAGTGAGCGGCAGCGCGTAAATAATTACTTCCCGCCAGAGGGTCTTGTTGATACGTAGTCTGACCCGGCTGAGCTCTTTAGAGAGCGCCAGAAATTGAAACAGCGAAGCGGCCATATTCGCAATCAAAACGTAAGCAACGCCGAATTTTGCATTATATATGAAGCGCAGGATGCTGTTGGGATCCTTTTTTAATATGGCCGGGCAGATCGTCAGGAAGAAATAAACGGCGGCGATATTCAGCAAAATGCCCAGGATCCGGATGACCGCAAATTTTTTCGGCCGGTTTTCATTCCGCAGTTTCGCAAAAGGCAGGGCACTCAATGCATCAAAGCCAATAATAAAGGCGCACATGGTAATATATTCCGGATGACCCGTGAGTCCGATGAATGTTGCAATCGGTACTTTAAAAATGATTGTCAGTCCGCAGACACAAATGGTCGACAACAGCAGCGAGGTACTGAGGGTATTGTACACGTCGGCCTCGTATTCTTTGCGTTGCATGAACCGGAAGTACGCAGTTTCAAAGGCAAATACAATCAATGTAAACAAAAAAGGCACCAGAGCAAACACCAGGCTCATCTTTCCGTACTCTACCGTTCCGCGGAATTTAGCCGTCAGGTAAGGTGTCAGCAGGTAATAGAGAAAACGGGCGAAGATGGAGCTCGCGCCGTACCAGAGCGTTTGGGAGGCTAATTTTTTTATGCTGGCCAAAAAGATTATTTAGGCGTAAAATTAACGTAGGCGACTCACTTTCAATCGAAACGCCGATTCATTTTATATATTGCTATTTGATTCCTTACTTAAAGTATGAAGAAAGCTTTTGTTATCGGTTGGATCTGCAGTCTTTTTTTAGTCTTCGTTACCCGGGCCCAGCTCACCCGGCAAACGGCGGACAATGCATATACCATCACACGCATGGCAGAGATTTATCATGTTCAGCCCCGGCCGGTGGATAATAAATTTTCTTCCGATTTTTATCATCAGATGATCCAGACGCTCGATGCTGATAAAATTTATTTCAATCAGGCCGACCTGCGAATACTGGCTGTTTATCAATTCACGCTGGATGATGAACTGCTGAATAAAAAAGACGATTTTCTTAAATTGCTGATTACACTCTTCACGAAAAAAGTGAATCAGACCGATTCGATGCTCCTGCTCTTCACCAGTAAAAAGTTTGATCTGAACCTGAATGAAACCTATACGGTACAGGAGGACAGCAGCTTTGCTGCCAACGAAGGGTTGCGTAAAGTAAAACTCTATAAATTAATCAAGCGGAATATCCTCGAAACGATTTCCGATATCTATGTAGAAGATTCATCGAAAAAAAATCTGATAGCCGACGCGCTCGAACCCGCGGCACGTAAAAAAGTTTATCATTCTTTTAAGCGCGATATCCAGCGGATACGCCAGAGCGCCGACGGTATCCCCGGTTATATCTGTAATGCCTGGTGCGAGCAACTCGCGTCCTGTTACGATCCACATACAGAATTTTTTACGCCGGGTAAAAAGCAGGAATTTCAGGGCGGGCTGGGAGATAAACAAATGCAGTTTGGATTCAGTCTGGGGGAAGGAAAAGAGGCGATCGAAATCACGCATTTGAAACCGGGGAGTCCGGCCTACAAAAGCGGACAAATCCACGAAGGCGATCAGATTCTTGCTTTGCAATGGGATGCAAACGAAGAGGTGGACGTGTCTGACGGTTCGGCCGATGAAGTGAATGCCTTCATCCAAGGGGACCATGGAAAAAATCTGACGCTGACACTGAAAAAAACCGATGGCAGTACGCGTAAGGTCACCCTGCAAAGAGAGAAATCGGCCCTGGACGACGACAATAGCAAAGTGCGCAGTTTTATTCTGAAGGGTGAACACCGCATCGGATTCATTGCCCTGCCGGCTTTTTATACCGATTGGAATGGAGAAGAAGGGGGCAACAATGGTTGTGCCGACGATGTGGCGAAGGAAATCATTAAACTGAAAAAAGAAAATATCGAAGGACTGATTCTCGATATCCGATATAATGGCGGTGGCTCCATGCTCGAGGCGATCGCACTGGCAGGAATATTCATTGATTTCGGTCCGGTGGGCATGACCAAAGACAAGGATGGCAAAGTCTCTACGATGAAGGACGTAAATCGCGGATCGGTATATGACGGTCCGCTCGTGTTGCTGATCAATGGTTTTTCTGCCTCTGCTTCTGAGATGCTTGCCGGCACCCTGCAGGATTATCATCGCGCGCTGCTCATCGGGTCGCCAAGTTTTGGAAAGGCCACGGCCCAGGTGGTGCTGCCGCTCGATACGCTCTTCGACGAACAGCATATGGATCGCATGAAAACGGCCAGCAATTTTATCAAGATGACCATCGAACGACTTTTTCGAGTGAATGGAACAAGTGCCCAGATCACCGGCGTGGTGCCCGATATTTTTCTGCCTGATTTTACCGAAACGCAGTCTGAGCGCGAAAAATCACTCTCCTTTGCGCTGCCCAATATCAGCATCGAAGCCAATAAATATTATCGGCCCTATCCGGCGCTGGATGCATCCGCATTGAAAAATTTTTCGAAAAAATATACGGATACCTGTCAATTTTTTACTTCCTTTAACCGTTATCTGGAAGTACTGATTCAGGCGCAGGTTCCAAAAGACCAGCTGCTGGTGCTAACGAAGTTGCGGGAGGAAAGGAAAGAGATCCGGAAAAAAATCACGGAGGGAGAGAAATTGATTGCCGAGGCGACCCTGCCGTATACGATTGATTGGAATCAGTTTGAGAAACAACGGATGCAGGCCGACGAAGACCTGCGTAATTCGAATGAGCAGTTAACCAAGGCGCTGGCGCGCGACACGGGTATATTGTTAGGTTACCAGCTCGCTTTCCGTATCCCGCGGAAATAATTATATTTATTCTAACCAAAACGGTTCTATGAAACGATGTTTATTTTTCGCGGTAGTATTCTGCTTTTCATTTCGCGGGCTGGCTCAGACCATCGAAAATGCCGGTGATTATATGGAGGCCCTCACGAAAGCGCAGACGGAAATGGATCAGAAATACATGAGCTATGTGAGCGCTTCGGCCCATAGCCGGCGGGCGAAAAAAATTGAGCGCTTGCGCGGACAGGCACTCGAGAGTATCAACAACGCAAAATTTAAAACCATCGACCTGCCCAAATACAAGGGTGATAATTCGCTGCGTCAGGCGAGCATCGACTATATTCAGTTCTGCTACAGGATATTTAATGAAGACTACACGAAGATTGTGAACATGGAAGAGATCGCCGAGCAGTCGGTCGATCAGATGCAGGTTTTTTTATTGCTGGAAGAAAAAGCCAGTGAAAAATTGACAGAGGCATCCGAGAATTTGTCGAAGGCAGAAAAAGAATTTGCAGCAAAATATTCGGTGACACTGGTGGATACGAAAAATGAACTCACCGATAAGATGGGTATGGCGGGAAAAGTGAATCGCTATTGCGACCGGGTGTATATCCTTTTTTTCAAAGCCAATTGGGAAGACGGGCAACTGTTCAAGGCATTGAATCTTCATAAACTGAATGATGCCGAACAGGCCCGCAACGCGCTGATTAGTTTTACTGTCGAAGGACTGGCTGCTTTGAAGACCGACAGTCTGCGGTTGTTCACGGGTAATCCC
Organism: Bacteroidota bacterium; assembly: GCA_043780315.1. Lineage (GTDB taxonomy): Bacteria > Bacteroidota > Bacteroidia > Chitinophagales > Chitinophagaceae > Puia. The sequence continues at coordinate 5,475 of JAYWCS010000249.1, forward strand.
CGACTGGCGATGGCCTGCCGTCAGGCATTGGAATTCTACGGATCGATGGCGAGAAATGATATTCCCAAACTCACTGATTTTTATCTGAAGCAGGAAAATTTTGATAAGATGAAGGCGAGTGTCGAGGCCAAAGGCGCCAACAAGATTAAGGAGGAAGTGGATCAATACAATAAATCGGTGAAGGATCTGAATGCAAGTGTGAGCAGTTTTAATCAGTTGAATCAGGACCTGAATAAACGTCGTCAGGAAGCCGTGCAAAATTGGGAGAATGAAGAGAAAGGCTTCCGGGATGAGATTATGCCGTATTATAAATAAAACTAGCGGTTGTGCGGGTCCACCGGCGCTTCTGAAAAATTTCCTTTTCCCTGCGGGTCGCTGTACAATGGATTTTTTACAAAAGCAGAGTCGGTGAGCGTTCCTAAAAACTGGATCAGATAAAATTTATCGTCTTTTTGAAATTTAATTCCTTTTTGCATGGACGGATCCAGGCTGGCACTTTGAATCACCCCGGATTGATAGTGATCTAATATATCGCTGATGGTCGCAAACCGTCCATCATGTCCGTAGGGAAAACTGAGATATACATTCCGCAGACTCGGTACCCGAAATTTCAATGAATCTTCCTTTCTACCGGTGATGCGCATACGCCCGAAATCTTTTAGTGTACTATCCAGGGAAATGCCGGTATTGCGGTAACTGAAATCGGTGAACAGCGGTTCGGCATGGCAGCTGGTACATTTCTGTTGAAATATTTCATATCCTTTTTGTTCATAGGGATTGAAAACAGCATTGCCTTTTTTCATCTGGTCGTATTTAGAATCGGCAGAGACCAGCGATGCGGTAAACTGGGCCAGCGCTTTTAATATCCGTTGTGAGTTGATGACGGGCGTACCGAATGTTTTGTTGAAGAGCGCCGGGTATTGCTTATCCTTTTTTAGTTTATCAATTACCTTATTTAAAGACTCGGCCATTTCATGTGGGTCCATTAGCGGAGAGAGCGGTTGCACCTCGAGGTGGTTGATGCCGCCATCCCAGTTCATTTCTCTTTCCCAGGCCAGATTGAAGAGTCCGGGGGCATTGCGAAAACTAAACTGGTTATCGAACCCATGACTTAGGCGGTGTTCAAACGTAGCAAAGGCGGCATACTGCTGGTGGCAGGAAGCGCAGGGGAAATTTCCATCCTTTGACAGTTTGCCGTCGTAAAATAATTTTCTACCCAGTTCAAATCCTTCTTTGCTGCGCGGATTATTTTGAAATTGATAAACGGGTGCCGGAAATCCAGCGGGCACTTCAAAGGGGAAGGGCGTGCGCATCCAAAGGATGCAGGAGAAAGCGATGAGCGAGAGGATGATCCGCGATTTCATTTGGTACTCCGTAATGGTTTGAATGCGGCGGCGAAATTTTCCGATAGTTTATGCGCCAGTTCGCCCGGAGTGGTGCACGTGGAAATATCTTTTATATGTACGGGCATCATGCCATCGAAAAAATAATCCAGCTCAACGGCTATTTCTATTTCAATGGTATTAAAAACCGCAAATCCGGTGCTATCCGACCCATTGAGTTTTATTTCCCAGTGGGTATCATCGGGTGACCGATAGCCACCGATATGATAAGCAATCAGGTGTGCGGGTTGATTGGATTCCGGCGAAAAACCTTCCAGTTTAAAAGCCACATAACCGCTGTTCCAGGTCCAGAACATCCCATTAACCGGATCCAGCGCACCGGTTTGTGCGCCGTTGTTCTGATCGGCGGAGTCGATACCCAGTTGAAAACGGATACCGGTACAGATTCCTTCCGGCGCCCCGAGGAAAAAAAAGGTGCTGGCCGAATCAGAAAAATCGATTAACCGGTAGTTCGGATTTTCATTGGAAGATGTTGGCTTCGGATGAATTATTTTTTTATTGGTTTGGTTTTCGGCAGTCGAATATATCGGAGCAAATTTTCCGGCATAGAAGCGGAACCGGCTGATTTCAAATGTTTCGCCGAATGGATTTTTATATTTTTTATTTAGTTGCATAGGCTCCCCGTGCACATACGCTTTGAAATGAATGAGCAGCCGGGGTTGGCCCGACGGATTCTTTTGCCGGAAAGAAGTCAGCGAAAGAAATAGAAGAGAAAAAATCGGCACGCATTTCATCATGATGAAAACGGGTTGGATGTATGGGACTTTCTAACGGCATTGGTTTTAATCCAGCCGGTTTATTTTTTTTCTGAAATCTTTTACCTGTGCGCGTTTTTGTTTCGACTCTTTATTTTTCAGTTTGGAAGTAAAACTCGGTTTCGTTGCTTTCCTTGGTTTGGGTTTAATCAATGCCCTTTCCATGAGGGTTTCCATTTTTTCAACTACTTCCTGTTTGTTATCCAGTTGCGAACGCTGTGTCTGCGATTTGACGAGCAGAAAACCTTCGCTGTTTATTTTCGAATCCAGTTTTTGTTCCAGCAGATCTTTTTGCGCCTCTGTGAACAACATGGAATGGCGGATATGAAAGAATCCGATGACCATCGTTTCCACCTTGTTCACGTTTTGTCCGCCCTTGCCGCCACTGCGCGCGGTGCGAAAACTAATTTCCCGGGAAACATCTATCTTCATTTCGTAAAAGTAAATTGATTATTTCAAAAAAAGAGGGAAGAAAGTGTGGAAAGTGTGGGAAGTGCGGCAAGAAAGTGTGAGAGTGTGGGGAGCCAGTGCGGGAAGTGAGATAGTTCGGTGAGCGTGGGTTTGTTCAAATTATTTTAGGATAAGAATTTTATTGTATGAAATGTTGAAAGAAGAAATTTCAATCCGGGAGGCGCAGCAGTTGATAGAACATTGGATTCGTACAACGGGGGTGCGTTATTTCAGCGAACTGACGAATATGGCGATTCTTACCGAAGAAGTGGGTGAAGTGGCCCGGCTGATGAGCCGCATCTATGGTGATCAGTCGTTTCGCGAAGTGGACAA
>JAYWCS010000250.1:0-16053 GCA_043780315.1 Bacteroidota bacterium
CTTGGAGGAGGTTGCATCCCGGGGATCGAAGCCGGAGACGATTTCCAGCAGCAGTGCTACATCGGAGACTGTTCTTCCAAAAATACCAATCTGATCAAAAGAAGAGGCATAGGCGATGAGTCCGTATCGGGAAATCCGGCCATAAGTTGGTTTCAGACCGATCACGCCACAGAAATCGGCGGGCTGCCGAACGGATCCACCGGTATCACTACCCAGGGATACCATGCATAAGCCGGCCTGTACCGCAACGGCCGAGCCGCCCGAAGATCCCCCGGCCACTTTTTCGTGATCCAGGGCATTTTTTACGCGACCGTAGATTGAATTTTCAGTGCTGGAACCCATGGCAAACTCATCGCAGTTCAGATGGCCAATAATAATAGCGCCTGCTGACAGCAATCGGTCGATGGCCGTCGCGTTATACAAACTTTCGAAACCTTCGAGTATAGGGGAGCCTGCGGTTACCGGATGCTGCTGATAACAGAGCACGTCTTTGATACCAATCACCACTCCGTGCAGTTTGCCGGAGGGCAGGCCGCTTTGTCGTTCAAGATCCAGCCGGTCGGCTGTTTCCAACGATTCTTTTTCGTACAGCTGTACAAAAGCATTCAGATCGCTCAGCCGGTGGATGCGTTCGAGATAATATAATACGGCATCCCTGCAGGATACAGTTCCCTCTTTCAGGGCCTCCTGGTAGTTATGTATGGAAGAAAAGATAAATCTACGGATTGTTGGTAGTGGTAGAAATGGACGTGTTCGAAGTAGGTTTAACCGGCGTTTCATTCATGCCCTCTTCAAATTCCTTCTTCACATTATTCTTGGCATCATTGAATTCGCGCATGCCCCGGCCAATTCCCTTCATGAATTCCGGAATTTTTTGACCTCCGAAAAGGATTAAAACAGCCAGGATAATGAGGATCCATTCGGAGCCACCAGGGGCTGATAACAGAAATACACATTGCAGGAAATGACTGAACATATACTTGTTTTTTATAACTAAAGGTAAACGATTGGCAATAAAAAAAGCGGTCGGTTGCCCTTCCGCTTTGTTCTTAACAGTGGATTATTTTTAAGACACCTGTCTTTTTTCTTTGATACGTGCGCTCTTGCCGCTGCGTTCGCGTTGGAAATACAATTTCGCCCGTCGAACCCGGCCAACTTTGTTGACGGTGATCGATTCGATCGCCGGAGAAAAAGAAGGGAAAGTTCTCTCAACACCGATGGCATCAGAAATCTTTCTGACCGTAAAGGTAGCCGTCTGGCCACTGCCCTGACGTTTGATCACATCTCCTTTAAAACTCTGGATACGCTCTTTATTACCCTCCAGGATTTTATAGTTCACGGTCACATTGTCCCCTGCCTTAAACTTAGGGAGTTCTTTCTTCGTACTAAACTGTTCCTGGACAAATGCTATAGCCGCGTTCATGACATGATTTTTGGGACCGCAAAAATAACAAGCTTTCCGGTAAAATCAAAAACTAATGTTGAATTCCTATCTGGCCACGTTCACCGCCCGTTTTTCACGGATCACGGTAACCTTTATCTGGCCGGGATAAGTCATTTCGGTTTGTATCTTCTGCGCAATTTCAAAGCTTAGTTTATCGCTGTCGCCGTCCGATACGCGGTCCGATTCCACAATAACCCGTAATTCCCTTCCGGCCTGAATCGCATACGCTTTTTCAACGCCGGGATAGGTCATGGCCAGATTTTCCAGGTCCTTGATACGCTGAATATATTGCTGCATGATTTCGCGACGGGCACCGGGGCGCGCACCGCTGATGGCATCGCAGGCCTGGATAATCGGCGCAATGACGAACTGCATTTCCACTTCATCGTGATGTGCGCCGATGGCGTTCACGACCGCCGGCGTTTCACCATATTTCTCAGCAATTTTCATCCCGAGCAGTGCATGGCTCAGTTCCGTTTCTTCGTCGGGCACTTTGCCGATATCATGTAATAATCCGGCGCGCTTGGCCAGTTTGGGGTTTAGCCCCAGTTCTGCGGCCATGATGGCGCAGAGATTGGCAACTTCCCGGCTGTGCATGAGCAGATTTTGACCGTAGGAAGAGCGGAAGCGCATCTTACCCACGATACGAACCAATTCTTTATGAAGTCCATGAATGCCCAGTTCGATTACGGTTCTTTCACCGATTTCGATTACCTGTTCATCAATTTGCCTCTTTGTTTTTTCCACCACTTCTTCGATACGGGCCGGGTGAATTCGTCCATCGGCTACCAGCCTTTGAAGGGAAAGGCGGGCGATTTCGCGGCGCAGCGGATCAAAGGAGGAAAGCACGATGGCTTCGGGGGTATCATCTACAATCAGATCCACGCCCGTAGCGGCTTCCAGGGCCCGGATATTTCTTCCTTCCCGGCCGATGATCTGTCCTTTGATTTCATCGCTTTCCAGGTTGAAGACCGTAACGGAGTTTTCAATCGCCTGCTCGGCAGCGGTGCGCTGAATGCTCTGAATAATAATTTTACGCGCTTCTTTATTTGCCTTCTGACGGGCATCATCGATGATTTCCTGCTGAATGGCCAGGGCCTGTGTATGGGCCTCTGCTTTCATGCTGTCGATGAGCTGGGATTTAGCTTCTTCGCCCGTGAGACCGGCAATCTTTTCCAGCCGGCGGATATGTTCTTCCTGATGCTTTTCGAGTTCGGTACGCTTTAGATTGACCACATCGATCTGGCGGTTCAGGTTTTCCTTAATGCTGTCGTTGTCTTTTACCTGCTTTTCGATTGATTCCAGGCGCTGGGTGATGCCCTGTTCCTTTTGTTTGAAGCGGATTTCAGAATCGGCCAGCCGGCGGTTTCTTTCCAAGACTTCCTTTTCATGCTCCGACTTCAACTGCACAAAGCGTTCTTTTGCTTCGAGCAGCTTTTCCTTTTTTAATGTTTCGGCAGAAGATTGGGCATCCTGCAGAATTTTTTGGGTTTGTTGGTGCGCGTCTTCAATTTGTTTTTTGGTGTCCTTTGAAAAAATAAATTTACCCGCCAGGATACCACCGGCAAGGCATATGACAGCAATTATGATGGATATGAGAGTAGAATCCATGGAAACTTGAGTTTAGAGTGTTCAGAATCATATTTATATCATCCATGAGGCCATCTTGGATGGGTAGCGAAGATAGGGTATTTTCTGAACGGCGGGAGGCTGAAACCTAGCGAAGTACCTTATCGAGCTGTTCTTCCATTTTATCCAGGGAGTGCGAAAAATCAACGGGGAGTCCCCCAGCGGGGTCCGTGTTCGTCTGGGTGGCATACCAGAGGATTACCATAGACGCATAGTCCTGCATGTCTTTACCACCAAACTCTGATTTGAATTCGATGATTTTATCGTTGATGATTTTTAAAGTACCCCGAACGGCGCCCTCGTCCTCCGCTTTAATGCGGATGCGGTAGGAACGGTCTCCGATTACGATATTAATTGGGATCAGCGCTTGCATGTCTCGGATTCTTGTTTTAACTTTAAATTTACCTGGTGGTGAAACGGACTTTCGAAGTTAAGTAATTCTGAAGAAACGATTCCGCCCGCCGGTTTTTATAATCCAAATCCAGTACCTATGTTCCTGAAAATCAAATCTCCGACTTTCATTGATCGCCTCAGTTTCGAGATCAATCAAACACAAAAATCTTTATTAAAGGCAGTTTTAAAAGACGACAGTGGCAGCATTTGCAGCGTGATGCAAAAAGAGCTCGATTTCGGTCTGCAGTTTCTACATTGGGAAGGGCTCAACGAACTTCCTTATGGGGTGTACAGTCTCGAAGTGTCGCAGGGAGCAGATGAAATGAAAATGCGCCTCGTAAAGCGCATCTGAAATTTTCTTTATTCGTGCAGCAGGGCAATGCAACGGTCAATTTCCCTGACATACTGATTCAGTCTTTTTTCCAGTATTTTTTTATCTGGTTCCTCCATATCATTGCCCGACAACCGCCTAACCTCTGCCTGCTGACGGAGTTTGTCCGCCTCCCGGGACACCACTTCACCGCGGAGCTGTAATTTTTTCAGATCGTCTTTTAATCTCTCATTCTCCCGCTGTAAGGCGTTAAACTGTTTCACCAGTTGCAGTACTTTATCCTGCACTCTTTTGAGCTGTATTTCCGGTTGATCCATGAACAAGATTTTTCGGTTACCTTTTTTACAAACTTATTTTCTGATTTCCGCCTTGAGTGTTTCCTCCGCGGTTTTCATGATCCGGCCCATCATTCCATCGATCTCTTTATCGGTTAATGTTTTTTCGTTGTCCAGGAAAGTAAAACTGACCGCCAGCGATTTTTTATCTTTTCCCAGTTTCTCGCTTTCAAAAATATCGAATAATTGCACCCCGCGCAATTTCTCCATTCCAATTCCCCATATCGCTTTTTCCACTGCTTCGAAGGCAACTGTTTTTTCAACAATCAGCGCCAGATCACGATTAACCGAATTTTGTCTGGGAAGTTCTGAAAACACGACGCTTTTTTCGGTCGCCATTTGCATCAGATTATCCCAATAAATATCTGCAAAAAATACGGGTTGACGAATATCGAATTTTTTTAAAAGGGTGGGGTCCACTTCGCCGGCACTCAGTATCGTTCCGTTTTTTTGCTGCATTTCCAGGGTAGCAGTCAGTTTCGGGTGACTGCCAACGGCCAGATTCCCCGCGATGCCCGCCAGATTACAGATCGCCGTACAAATGCCTTTGAGATAATAGAAATCTACGGGCACCGGTTTCACTTTCCAGCTTTCGGCTTGCAGGTTTCCCGTTAAATACAAACAGCAATGATTTATTTCGGCATAATGACCCGTAGAATTTTTCTGATAGGTTTTTCCAAATTCAAAAAAACGCAGGTTGTTATTTTTTCTGTTCAGATTCCAGGAAATACTTTCCAGTCCGGTTTCGAGCAGCGAAGGCCGCATGATATCCAGTTCCGCACTGAGGTTGTTGATCATCATCACGGCCGTTTCCAATTCTTCCTCGTTGAAATAGGCGCTGTTGGTAATTGAGTTGGTAAAGATTTCATTGAATCCGCTGCCGGCCAGGTATCCGGCTATTTTTTCCTGCATCGCGGCGGGTTCTCTGCCAGTTTCTACAGAAGGAGAGATATGAATATTGACTGGTATTTCGATATGATCATATCCGTCGATGCGCATGATTTCTTCTACCATGTCGGCGGGCAGCTGCACATCCGGTTTATGATAGGGAACGGCGATCAGCAGATCATCCAGGCCTTCCCGCAGAATATCGAACCCAAGGGATAATAAAATATTTTTTACGGCCGCGGAGTGATAATTTTTTCCACTGAGTTTTTTCAGATAATGATATTTCAGCAGGATCTGTGTTTTTGGAAAGGGCTCGGGATACACATCCAGCACACCCGTGCTGATTTGGCCGCCCGCATACTCGCGCATTAGGCTGGCAGCCCGTTTCAGGGCCGGAACGGTACCCGAAATATCCATGCCTTTTTCAAAATGTACGGCCGCATCGGTTCGCAGTCCGTGCCGGAAAGAAGTTCTTCGGATCACCGTCGGATTGAACCAGGCAGATTCTAAAAAAAGTTCGCTGCTGGTATTTTTAACTCCACTATTTAATCCTCCAAAAACGCCGGCAATACATAATGGTTCTTTGGTATCACAGATCATCAGGTCGGCCGCTTCGAGTTTTCTTTCTTTTTCATCCAGCGTACGGAAGATTGTTCCGGCCGGAAGATTTTTTACAATTATTTTCCCGCCGCCGATCTGCGTGGCATCATAAGCGTGTAAAGGCTGACCGGTTTCGTGCAAAACAAAATTCGTGATGTCCACTACATTGTTGATAGGCCGGATGCCGATGGCTTTTAATTTGTCCTGCATCCACTTCGGCGATTCGGCAATCCGGATTGCCGTCAGACTGCAACCTGAATACCGCGCGCAGTCTTTTTTATTTTCAATCTCTATTTTAATTTCTATCCCTTTTTTTTCCGGCGTTGGAAACGTTACGGAAGGAAGTTTTACGCGATACTCTTTTTTATCCTGATGCGATAAATAGGCGAGTACATCGCGGGCAGCGCCGATATGGCTCATCGCATCCATGTGATTGGGGGTGAGGCCGATTTCAAAAATAAAATCAGTATACGGTTTGAGATAATCCGCCAGTGCAAGGCCCGGACGAAGATTTTCCGGTAGCACCAGGATGCCCGCATGATCTTTCCCCAAACCGATCTCATCTTCGGCACACAGCATGCCGTGACTTTCCACACCGCGAATTTTGGCTGCTTTAATCAGGATCGGGTCGCCGGTTTCCGGAAAGATCTTCGTGCCGACCAGGGCAACCACTACTTTCTGACCGGTTGCGACATTGGCGGCACCGCAAACGATCTGCAGATTTTCGGAGGATCCGATGGATATCTGTGTTATTTTAAGTTTATCGGCATTGGGGTGTTGTTCAGTTGTCAGTACTTCCCCCACGACGAGACCTTCCAATCCCCCGCGAACGGAGGCATAGGGATGTAAGGTCTCTACTTCAAGCCCCACGGAAGTGAAAATCCGCGAAACCATTTCGGGGTTGGGTGTGTTGACCAGGTTATCCGGAAAATAGTCGCAAAGCCAGTTGTAACTGATGGTCATGGATAAAAATAGTTGGGAGGCAAAGATATATTTTTAAATGACGAACGCGTGCTGCTTTCCGCTGTCAAATCAGGGCCAATTTTCGCTTGCCGGCAGACTATAATTATATGTTAATCGTTGGTAAAGACTATACTTTTGCTTCCTATATCCTTCTAATACACGGTGTACTAACGTCAAAAATTTGAAAAATGAAAAATATTTGTCTTTTATTATTCGCCGGGCTGTTGTTAGTTTCCTGTGAACCCGCCCATATTGTGGCTCAAACCGATTCATATGAACCGGCACCCCTTCCACCCCCGCCCGCGCCGGTGGAAGAAGTTTCCTATCAGTCGTTTTACGATCAGCTGTCACCTTACGGAAATTGGATCAGTTATCCGGGATACGGATATGTGTGGATGCCAAATGCCGGTCGGGATTTCAGGCCTTATGCCAGCAACGGTAACTGGATTTATACCGATGCGGGATGGACTTGGAATTCCAATTATGAGTGGGGCTGGGCACCGTTTCATTACGGCCGCTGGTTTTTTGATAACGGATATGGATGGATGTGGATTCCCGGAAATGAATGGGCGCCGGCCTGGGTGAGCTGGCGTGGTGGAGGCGATTATTACGGATGGGCACCCCTGGGTCCGCGGGTATCGGCCGACATGGCCATGAATAATTATGAACCGCCGGTAAACTATTGGAATTTTGTACCGAGCCGTTATATGGGAAATCCTGGCTGGCACAATTACTATGTGAATGAAAACCGGAATGTTACAATTATCAATAACACGACCATCATTAATAATTATAGTGGATCAAACCGCGCCCGGTATGCGTATGCGCCTGGTCCGGATCCAAACGAAGTGAGAAGAGTAAGTGGAAATAATTTTCAAACCGTACAGATCCGCGAGGCGAATACGCCGGGTGAACGGATGAACGGAGCACAGTACTCGTTATACCGTCCAAGGATAAACGCACAGCCAACGGGTGGAAACGCTGTGGGTGGTGGTCGGCCTGCCATGCCAGCCCCGGCGCGTGTGCAACCATTCAATGGAGGTCGTCCGGCGATGCCGAATCAAAACAATACTCAGCCGGTTAATAGTAATCAGCCGAATTATAATAACAATCCGTCGCCGGCTACGCGCCCGGCGGTTAATAATCCAAGGCCGTCTGTTGTTCCGCCGGGGAGCAATCCAAACAATTACAATCAGCCTGCCACCCAACCGGTTTCTAACCGTCCGGTGACACAGCCTTTGCCCCAGCCCGCGCTCCAACCGGTTCCTGGCCGGCCGGTTCCGCATCCGAATAACCAGTCGGTTCCGCAGCCGAATAACCAGTCGGTTCCAACGCGGCCCGTCGGGCAACCTGCTACTAACCGGCTATTGAATCAAAATAATCCATTTCCCAGAACGCAGCCTGCGACACCGGCTAATCCGGCACCAAACAACGGTCGTCCGCAGAATAATCATGGAGTCAACGGTACGCGCCCGGTTCAACCGAAACCACAAACGCCTCCGCCACCGAAGCCGGCACCGGCTTCCGGCGAAATACCTAAAACCCGCGAGGCCAATTAACCCGATTGCCCGCTGATCAAATCACACCATTCCTCCTGAAAAAAAGGGGGAATTTTTTTTGACGGCTTTTAGATTTAATTTTCCTGCTGAACAAAATATTGACCGTTATTCTTTGTGCACAGCACGTGTGTATTTCCTTTCGATTAAAGCGAAAAACTTTTTTAAATTGTGGATAGCCGCGCGTTCTTAGTGGATAAGCGGGTGATTTCTGTTGATAATCAGGTGCATTGGATCTTAATAAAATAAACAAACGAAAACTTTAATTACTCGATTTAATGGGCTTTATATTCGCCCTCCCGATATCGGTTGGTAACGTGGGGTTAATAACAGATAACAATTTCTTAATTCAGGGGACTATCACGGAAACGTGGTATACAAATCAAGCGGATACATGGAGCTCTCAAATTTGAACAAAGACCGTAAGCAACGGCGTAAATCCCCGATCGATATCAGCACCATGATGTACGGCAAAGTGCCGCCCCAGGCCCGCGAACTGGAAGAGGCTGTACTGGGTGCCATCATGCTCGAGAAATCGGCTTTTGATACCGTTATTGAAATTTTAAAGCCCGAATGTTTTTATACCGAAAGTCACCAGCGGATTTATCAGGCGATGCAATCGCTGGCCCAGAAAAGCCAGCCGATCGATATGCTGACCGTCGTGGAAGAACTACGATTCCGGGAAGAACTGGAGATGACCGGCGGCCCTTATTATATCACCCGGCTCACCAATGCGGTGGTGTCTGCGGCCAATATTGATGCCCATGCGCGGATCATCCTCCAGAAATTTATTCAACGGGAACTGATCCGGATTTCCGGAGAAATTATCAGCGATTCCTATGAAGACAGTACCGATGTGTTTGATCTGCTCGACGATGCGGAGTCCAAGCTATTTGAAATTACGAATAATCATCTCCGTAAAAATTTTGACAGCATCGATACGGTGTTGGTGAAAACCATTCAGCGCATCGAAGACCTGCGCCATAAAAACGATGAAATATCCGGCGTGCCATCCGGTTTCAGTTCGCTCGATCGCATTACTTATGGATGGCAACCCACGGATCTCATCATCCTGGCGGCGCGTCCTTCCGTGGGTAAAACAGCTTTCGCCCTAAACCTCGCCCGCAATGCGGCCCTGCATCCAACCAAGGCCACGCCCATCGCCTTTTTTAGTCTGGAAATGAGTGCCAGTCAGCTGGTACAACGCATCTTAAGTGCCGAAAGCGAAATATGGCTGGAGAAAATTTCCCGTGGTAAACTCGAAGAGCATGAAATGAAACAGCTTTATGCCAAAGGCATCCAGCGCCTCGCCCAGGCGCCCATTTTTATCGACGATTCGGCGGCCCTGAATATATTTGAATTGCGCGCCAAATGCCGACGCCTGAAAAATAAACACAATGTCGGTCTGATCATCATCGACTATCTGCAGCTGATGAGTGGAACGAGTGAAAATAAAAACGGGAACCGGGAGCAGGAAATCAGTCGCATTTCCCGCGATCTGAAAGGCCTCGCCAAAGAACTGCAGGTGCCCATCATTGCCCTTTCCCAGTTGAGCCGCGAAGTCGAAAAAAGAAAAGAGGGCAATAAGATGCCGCAGCTGAGTGATCTGCGCGAATCGGGTGCCATCGAACAGGATGCCGACATGGTCATGTTTCTTTACCGGCCCGAATACTACGATATCACGGCCAATGAATTTGGGGAAAGCAATAAGGGTGAAACCCATGTGCGCATCGCCAAACACCGAAACGGCTCACTGGAAACCATCAAGCTCCGCGCCCTGTTGCATATCCAGAAATTCATCGATGATGACGGGTCGGATTTCAACGGACTTCCTGCCGGCGGCAACTGGAAGCCCGTGCCTGCCGATGAAGCCGGCGGTCCCAAACTCTATATTCAGGCCGGCAGTAAAATGAATGATGTTCCTTTTAATGATGATGATGAAAATCCGTTTTAGTTTTTCGCTTCCTGATTATCTTTCTATACATGCCGCTTCCTTTTTTTTATATTCATTCTTTACAGGGCAATACGGATACGTTCACGCTGGATGAAAATAATTCCCGGCATATTGTACAGGTTTTACGTATGCAGCCGGGCGAAAAACTACGGGTGACCGATGGAAAGGGAATGGAAGCCACCGCCACCATCGCCGAGGCGAATAAAAAGAAATGCATTGTCCAACTTTCTGAAAAAGAGCTGCAGCCGGCCCCTGCGTGCCGCACGATGATCGCTGTATCACTGCTGAAAAATGCGAGCCGTTTCGAATGGTTTTTGGAAAAAGCCACCGAACTCGGCATTTCAGAAATCATTCCGCTTAAATGTACCCGCACAGAAAAACAACAATTCCGCAACGACCGCATGCAGGGTATTCTGGAAAGCGCCCTGATCCAGTCGCAGCAGGTCTGGATGCCGCTCTTACATGCCCCGCAGGTTTTTGAACAATGGATTGACAAGGTTTCTGCCGTGCGGAAATTAATTGCCCATTGCGAATCCGGTCCCCGGCAAAATCTCCATGAAATGATCTCTCACCGGGTCGCTTCTCAACTAATTTTAATCGGACCGGAAGGGGATTTCACACCAGTAGAAATTAAACAGGCGCTCTCCGCCGGGTTCATCGGGGTAGCTCTCGGAGAGAATCGTTTGCGTTCGGAAACAGCGGCTGTAGCGGCGGGCGTGTTAATGAAGTTATCGGCTGTCGGCTGACCGTTGTATTTTTAAAATTTCGCGTACAATACCCGGTCCTTTATACACGAATCCGGTCCAAACCTGCACCAGCGTGGCACCGGCGGCTATTTTTTCGTCGGCCGAGGCAGCATCATCGATCCCCCCGGAACCCATAAGCTGAATGTGGTGATTGGTTTTTTCGGCGATATACTGAATCATGGCGGTAGATTTTTTTTGAACGGGTTTGCCACTCAGTCCGCCGGCGCCGATCTGCTTTATTTTCGCCGCGGTCGTTTTCAAATCCTCCCGTGAGATACTCGTATTACTCACCAGCAATCCACTCAGCTGAATTTCCAGCGCCAGATCAATCACATCATCGAGCTGTGGCAGCGTGAGGTCCGGCGCAATTTTCAGCAGGATGGGCTTTTGATCCGTTTGTTCTCTATTCAAAAATTGAAGATGAGTTAAGATTTTTCGCAATGAATCCTTTTCCTGCAATTCACGCAAACCGGGCGTATTCGGAGAACTCACGTTCACTACAAAATAATCTACGTAAGGAAAGAGCGCGGAAAAACAAATAGCGTAATCCTGCCAGGCCGTTTCGTTTGGAGTGATTTTATTCTTCCCGATATTACCGCCGATCCGCAGCGTTTGATTTCCTGATTCCCTGGACTTTTCTTTCCATTTTTTTAGCCGTTGGGCAACTTTTTCAACGCCCTCATTATTAAATCCCATCCGGTTAATCAGTGCCCCATCTTTTTTCAGCCGAAATAATCGGGGCAATGGGTTTCCGGACTGGGCCTGCGGGGTAACCGTTCCGATTTCTACGAAACCAAAGCCAAGAGTCTCCAGGCTTTGCAGATACAGGGCATTTTTATCGAAGCCCGCTGCCAGGCCCACATTATTTTTAAAGTGTAATCCAACGAAATCTTTCTCCAGCTTCGCATCGTTGACCGAAAAGGAATTCCGCAGCAAACGACGGCCCAGCGACAGACGCGAAATGCCATTCAAACAAAACATCGAAAAATGATGAACCGATTCCGGTGGAAAAAGGAACAGGAAGGAGCGGAGCCATTTATACATGCGCTGTAAAGATAAAACACTTTAACAGTCGGCTTTATGCATATACTGGCTGAACAATTTTATCTTTAGGGACGTTAATTTTTTTTATGCAGGAAGCTTATATCATCGCCGGTTTCCGGACGGCCGTTGGCAAGTCGAAAAGGGGGGGACTCCGTTTCTACCGTCCGGACGATCTGGCAATCACCCTCATCAAAGGTTTACTCGCCTCCGTGCCTCAGCTGGATCCTAAATTGGTAGACGATGTCATTGTCGGCAATGCCGTTCCGGAAGCGGAACAGGGTCTGCAGGTGGGTCGTATCATTGCGGCCCGGGCCGTGGGTATTTCGGTGCCGGGCATGACGGTGAACCGGTATTGCGCGAGCGGATTGGAAACGATTGCCATCGCGACGGCAAAAATCCGGAGCGGGCAGGCGGAATGCATTATTGCCGGAGGGACAGAGAGTATGAGTATGGTGCCTACCTCCGGTTGGAAAGTGGTTCCCTCGTATTCAATCGCCTCCGATGATCCGGATTATTATTTAAATATGGGTCTTACCGCCGAAGCCGTGGCCAAAGAGTATCAGGTCAGTCGAGAGGACCAGGATCAGTTTTCCTATCAGTCACATGTCAAAGCGATCCACGCTATTCAGGAGGGGTATTTTAAACCCGGGATTCTGCCCATTCAGGTGCAGGAAACTTATCTTGATAAAAATGGAAAGAAGGCCCAGCGGGATTTTATCGTGGATACCGATGAAGGTCCGCGTAAGGATACTTCGCTGGAAGCCCTGGCGAAATTAAAACCGGTATTCGCGCTGGGCGGATCGGTTACCGCCGGAAATTCGTCTCAAACCAGCGATGGGGCCGCGTTTGTGATTGTGATGAGTGAAAAGATGCTCAATAAGCTGGGTTTGAAACCCATCGCGCGACTGGTCAGTTGCGCCAGTGCGGGCGTTCCGCCGCAGCTGATGGGGATTGGCCCTGTAGAAGCTGTTCCCAAGGCGCTCCGGCAGGCGGGGATGAGTTTGTCGCAGATCGACCTGGTGGAATTGAACGAAGCTTTTGCCAGTCAGGCGCTGGCTGTGATTCGCAAGCTGGAGATGAATCCCGATATCGTAAATATAAATGGCGGTGCCATTGCGCTGGGTCATCCGCTCGGTTGCACCGGATCGAAACTGACCATTCAGATCACGCATGAAATGAAAAGACTGAATAAAAAATACGGACTTGTAACCGCCTGCGTAGGCGGTGGCCAGGGAATTGCGGGAATTATTGAAAACATAAATTGATATCTTTACAATCTTGCGTTATTCAAACCACATAAGGCGTTTTTCAGCAGCAGGATTTTTGTTGTTATTTTCTTTTTGCGTTATACCAAAAAGATTTTTGCACGACCTGCTGGCAAACCACAAAGACGCGCAGGCCGCCGTCAATCAGCCTTCAGAACAAATCGCCTCCTCCGGTTTTCATTGTCATATCGAAGATCTCGTAGTGGTGGGGCCTTTCCTGCCGGAAATGGAGATCGCCCTGCCGCTCCTGATATCTTCCGCAAAGGTTTCTTTTTCCGAACCGCTTTCTTCTTTTGTTATTACCTGTCTGTCACACGCAGATGGACGGGGTCCCCCGGCTTTTTCTATTTCTTAAATGTGCCGTCACCTCATTTGTATAGGCATGCCTAAAAGAAACAGAAACAGCAGATTCTATGAAGTCATTATTATTCTTTAGTGTATTGGGGCTATGTTTTTTTTCTTCGTTCGCCCAAAATAGTCAGAGCAAGAACTTCTCTATTTACGGCGCCGGCCTTTCAGGCAAAGTGCTCGATAGTGCCACCGGTAAAGCAGTTGCAGGCGCTTCGGTTTATATCGCGGACCTAAAGCTGGGAGCCGTTTCGGATGCGTCCGGAACCTATCGTTTTCCCAATCTTCCCGCCGGAACTTATCTGGTGGAAGCCCATGCGATCGGTTTCTCTACCCAAATAAAAAACGTGCGGGTGAGCGAACATGCCGAACTCGATTTCAGTCTCATGCTGCAATATGTAGAGGAGAGCCCGGTGGTGATTACCGGTTTATCTAAAGCCACCCAGATCAAACGCAGTCCCGTTCCCATTGTCACGATGAATCATGCAGCGATTGTCGGCAACCTCAGTTCCAATATTATTGACGCCATCGCGAAACTGCCGGGTGTTACCGAACTCACGACGGGCCCCAATGTGTCGAAACCATTTATACGCGGCCTCGGTTATAATCGAATTCTGACTTTATACGATGGCGTTCGTCAGGAAGGACAGCAATGGGGTGATGAACACGGTATTGAAGTCGATCAATACGGCGTGGATCGTGCCGAAGTGATCAAAGGGCCTTCCAGTCTTACTTATGGGTCGGATGCCCTGGCGGGAGTTGTCAATCTGATTCCCACGCCACCGGCTCCGGAAGGAAAAATTCAGGGCGACGTGATTGCAGAATTCCAATCAAATAATGGCCTCTTCGGTGGTTCGGGCATGCTCGAAGGAACGAAAAATGGTTTTGAGTGGATGGGTCGTGTATCACATAAACAGGCCAGCAATTATTCCAATCCGATCGACGGACGTGTATACAATACGGCCTTCAATGAAAGTGATGCAACGATTTCGATTGGATTACACCGGGCCTTCGGATATTCACATTTAAATATTTCTGTGTTTGACGATCTGCAGGAAATTCCGGACGGTAGCCGTGATTCGGCTTCCAGAAAATTTACAAAACAGATCACCGAAGCCGATGCACTGCGGCCCATCGTAACGGATGCCGATCTGCACAGTTACGCAATCACTACCCTGCATCAGCATGTGCAGCATTACCGGATTTATTCAACAAATAATTTTGCGGTCGGCAGCGGGCGGTTGACGGTCAATCTCGGCTTTCAACGCAGCGTGCGCCGCGAATATAGTCACCCGCAGGCAGCAGAGATCCCCGGTCTGTATCTTGAATTGAATTCCTACGTGTATGATGTGAAATATAATTTCCCTACGGTTAATGGATGGGATATTAGCACCGGATTGAATGGTATGTTCCAGCAGAATACCGCCACCAACGGAACTGAATTTATTATTCCTTCCTATCATCAGTTTGATATCGGTCCTTTTGCGATGGTTAAAAAAACGATGAACAAGCTCGATTTTTCTGCGGGCATTCGTTTTGACAGCCGATCATTTACAAATCAGCAGATGTATACGGCATCCAATCCAACCACAAGTTTTAATATGCCGGTCTACGGACAAGACACCGTGGGCGCGTATCAGCCTTTTCCATTTTATCATAAAATATTCTCCGGATTTTCCGGAAGTTTCGGTGCGACCTATTCATTTTCCAGTAAATGGTCGGCCAAAGTTAATATCGGCAGGGGTTACCGGGCGCCCAATATTTCTGAAATTTCTGCCAACGGCGTACATCCCGGCACTAATATTTATCAGGTAGGCAATCCGGATTTCAATCCTGAATTTAATTTGCAGGAAGATGTAGGTGTGAATTTCAATTCAAAATATGCGGTCGTCAACCTCAGCATTTTTTATAATGTGATCTCCAATTATATTTTCAATGAAAAAATACTCGCCGCGGATGGTTCGGATTCCACGCGCGACGGCACACAGAATAAAGTGTATCAGTTTCGTCAGGGTAAAGCGGCTTTGTATGGCGGTGAATTCAGTATTGATATACACCCGATCCGTACCCTGCATTTTGAAAACAGTATATCGGTGGTCTATGGCGACCTGCTTTCGTCTCCCGGAAAATCCGTGACCGACAGCACGCGTTACCTGCCCGATATTCCACCGGTACACGGCATCTCAGAACTGAAATATGATTTCACAAATAAAAATATGCGGCTGGTGAATGGTTTCGTGAAAGTATCCGCCGATTTCTGGGCCACGCAAAATCGCGCATATCTGGCAGACAATACCGAAACCGCCACACCGGGTTATACGCTGATCAATGCCGGCGTGGGTGCGGGTTTTACGAACAAGCAGAATAAGTTATTATTTAATATTTACTTATTTGCCAACAATATATTTGATGTCGCCTATCAGAACAGCCTCAGCCGGTTGAAATATTTTGAACCTTACCCCACGGACACCAGGCCCTATCATGGTATTTATAATATGGGCCGCAATATCAGCGTGAAACTGGATTTTCCTTTTTAGGGAGAAAAAGACCGGTATCA
>JAYWCS010000251.1:0-2831 GCA_043780315.1 Bacteroidota bacterium
TGCAGCAGGCTGAACGAAGCCGCCCTGTTTTTTCAGCATATGAAATAGGGGCCTCGCAGTGGGCCGGTCGTCCAACCCAAACACTCCCGTAATGATCCCGGTTAATACTTCGGGAATATGAATCGAACCCGTGCGGCCCCGAAAGGTAATGCCGCTTGCAGGTGTAAAATTGGCCAGAAAAACCTTGAAGGCCGCGCTGAATTGTTGTACCGTCCCTTTTAATATCACGGAACGTTTCGAAACGGAGGTCTGCACAACCGTCAGATCATGCAAACCCGCAAAATCGACCACCAAATCGATATCCTGTTGGAAGGCCCCAAATCGGCGGTCGAAGACTTCCGGACTAAGGGGTTTATTTTTACCGGTGCCAAGGGAACGAATAAAATTCCGGATAGCTGTTCTTCTGCGAAGTTTGACCATCACTTCAATCACTTCGTTGAACGAGGCATTACCCTGATTTTTTCCAATGGGCAGTTTTCTGAAACTTCCCGGAAGTTCTACACTGGATTCAAACTTCGCGAAGGCGGATGGGTTTGCTTTTTTTGCTGCAGCCATAACAGATTTTTTTGAAGATATTTGCAGAATGAATCATGCGCTACGAGTTGCTATACTTGATCTGTACGAGGGACGTCTCAACGAAGGTATGCGATGCATACAACAAATTTTGCAGGAATACAGCCAGTTGAATGGGATACCCGTGGTCTCCAAAATTTATGATGTCCGGTTAAAAGAAGAGATTCCTGATTTGTCATACGATGTGTATTTGTCCAGCGGCGGCCCCGGCAGTCCGTTGGAAACTGAAGGAGTTTCCTGGGATAGTAAATATATGGACTGGCTGCATGGCCTTGTGAAACATAACAAAGTAGCCAGTGAAGCAGATAAAAAATATGCTCTCTTAATATGTCATTCCTTTCAACTCGCGTGCCGTTTTTTCAAGACGGGCACGGTGACGAAAAGAAAATCCACGGCTTTTGGGGTTTTCCCGATTCATATGAAATCGGAAGGAAAAAAAGATCCGGTATTTCATGGATTGAAGGATCCTTTTTATGCGGTGGACAGCCGCGATTATCAGGTGATCGAAGAAGAAAAATCAGATATTCGTAAGAGAGGCGCCCTGGTGCTGGCCATCGAAAAAGAGCGGCCCCATGTTCCCCTCCAACGCGCGATTATGGCGATCCGATTTAATGAATTCATCCTGGGAACGCAGTTTCATCCCGAAGCCGATGCGTTGGGCATGAGTATGTATCTGCAGCGGGCGGACAAAAAGAAAACCGTGATCGAAGGGTATGGAGAAGAAAAATGGAAGAGTATGATTCAACAGCTAAACGATCCCGGAAAGATTCGAAAAACCTATGCACAGGTGATCCCGAATTTTTTGCAAATTGCCCGGGCGGGCAGATAATCACCGGTCAATTAAATGCATCAACCGAATGATTCCCTCTCTCCGCACATCATTTAATCAGGCATTCACGCCGGAGAAATACCATGCGATGCTGCAGGATATGGATGACCAATACCCTGGTGCCATTGAATTTCGCGTGGCCGAAACGCCGGTCTTCGTGACGGAACTATTTCAGGAACAGATGATCAGCGCATGCGAATCCATCGTAGACCTGATTACAGCACCCGGTTTTATCACTGCGACAGACAACGCCATTCCGCCCATTGATTTTGTACCGGGGGATGAAACACATCCGCATTTCATCGCCTTTGATTTCGGCGTTTGTATGAATGAAGAAAATGAACTGGAGCCACAGCTTATCGAATTGCAGGGATTTCCGACACTTTACGCCTTTCAGGTATTTTATCCCGAAATGATTCAGAAACATTTTTCCATTCCCGCTCACTACAATCCGTATTTGGGGGGTTATACGAAAGAAACCTATCTCGCCGATTTGAAAAAAATACTGATCGGAAACGGCGAACCGGAACATACCATTCTGCTGGAGATCAAACCGCATGAACAGAAAACACGGATTGATTTTTATTGCACCCAGGAAGCGTTCGGCATACAACCCGTTTGTATAACCGATCTCATTGCCGAAGGAAACAAACTTTTCTATTATCACACTGAAAAAAAAGAAAACGTTCAGGTAAAACGCATTTATAACCGCATCATCTTTGACGATCTGCATGCCCAGGAAAAAACACTCGGTGAACATATCAACCTGAACCATCCATGGGAAGTGGAATGGATTCCGCATCCCAATTGGTTCTACCGGATTTCAAAACATACCCTACCCTTCATCGACAATCCCTATGTGCCGGCTACTGCCTTTCTGGATCAGGTAAAAGAACTACCCGATGATTTAGAAAATTATGTGCTTAAACCGCTGTTTTCGTTTGCGGGACAGGGTGTCGTCATCGACATTCAACCAGGTGATCTGGAGGCGATCGGGGATCCGTCCAACTGGATCTTACAGAGGAAAGTAAACTATGCACCAGTCATTATCACCCCCGATGAGCCAGCCAAAGCAGAAATTCGCATCATGTACCTATGGCCTGAAGGGAACCAACGTCCGGTACCCGCCATCAATCTGGCGCGACTCAGCAAAGGAAAAATGATCGGTGTACGATACAATAAGGACCGTACCTGGGTGGGCGGGAGTGTTGCATTTTTTAATCAGGGATAATTAAACATTGCTGCTACTGACTTAATCCCGAAAGAATAAATTCTGAATTCAGTTTGGCAATATTCGTCATGGAGATCTCCTTCGGACAAACCGATTCGCAGGCCTGCGTGTTGGTGCAGCTGCCAAATCCTTCCTTGTCCATTTGTGCAACCATATTCATCGCACGCGTTTTTCTTTCAGGATTTCCTTGTGGCAACA
>JAYWCS010000252.1:0-8305 GCA_043780315.1 Bacteroidota bacterium
GAGTTCGCTGATCAGCCTGCGTTAGAATCAGGTAAAATTCTCACAGTACTATTTCACGAGCACGCTTTCGATGGCGCTTTCCATACGCATGCTGCGGGATCCTTTAACGAGAAAAGCAGTATGTTGAAAGTCTTGTGCCGCCAGCCAATGGCCGGCTTCCACCGAATCTGCAAAATACCGGTAAGGATGTTTGATTTTTGAAAAATCTCCGCCGACGAGCACCACTTCTTTCCATGGGTAATTTTGTATTTGCTGAAGAATCATTTCATGTTCAGCCAAACTATCGATACCCATTTCAGCCATCGCGCCAAGCAAAAGAATTTTATTTTCTGCAGGATATGAAATGAAATTTTCAATAGCGCCTTTCATACTCGATGGGTTTGCATTGTAGGCATCCATAATAATCGTATTGGTTCCTGCCTGCATCAACTGCGAGCGACTGTTGGAAGGAATATAATTTTCAATTCCTTTCTGTATATCTGCCGGTGCCACTTTAAAATAAACTCCAATACTCACCGCAGCAAGTACATTGGGTAAATTATAGTTTCCGGTTAAGCGCGTTTTTATAGTATCCAGTTGCATTCCGGAAGTAATTCGGATCGTTAAATAGGGCACCGCAGAAGATTCCAACCCGGTGAGTGCAGCATTATTTGTGCCATACGAAATAATTTCAGTGATGCCTTTACTCATTTGTTGCAGGTAATCATAATCCCACATTACAAAGGCGGTTCCTCCTTCAGCACGCAGGTAATCGTAGAGTTCACCTTTTCCTTTCCGGATACCTTCCTCACTTCCAAAACCTTCCAGGTGAGCTTTGCCAACATTGGTAATGAGACCATGCGTAGGCCGGGTGTAACGGCAATAGCCCGCAATTTCTCCGATATGATTGGCTCCCATTTCTACGATCGCAATTTCCGCATCCTGTTTAATTTTCAGCAGGGTTAGTGGAATGCCAATATGATTATTCAGATTGCCTTCCGTAGTATAGGTTATATATTTTTTGGATAACACCGCATGCGCTAATTCTCTGGTGGTCGTTTTTCCATTACTTCCCGTGATCGCAAGGATTGGAATCGACAATTGATTCCGGTGATGGCCCGCTAGCCCTTGCAATGTAGTGAGCGTGTTTTCCACCCGGATCAATTGGCTGGCATATTTTCCTGCATCCGGAATTTCTTCATCCACAACCGCATAGCAGGCACCGGCAGCCAGTGCCTTCACAGCGAATAAATTTCCATTGAAATTTTCTCCTTTCAATGCGAAGAAAAGATCAGCAGTCTCCACCTTGCGGGTGTCCGTACAAACAGAAGGGTGTCGTAAATAAAGCTGGTATAAACGGTCTGTCGAAAACGATTCCATGATTGTCCGGGACTTCAATTTTATAATACAAATCTAATAAACAAAAAAGCCATCCCGTGTTTGGCGGGATGGCTTTTTAATATTTTAAAATACATTATTGTTTACGGGCATTTTGTTTTCTTTGTTTGTAGCTGATACCGGTCTGTCTGCCATTTCCGGCTGCGCTGCCCACACGGTCCATCGCACAACGGAAACCAACGGTAGAGCTTGCCTGATCTTCTTCCATGAATCGGCGGGTACCCGGTCCGAGCCAATAAGCACGGTCGTTCCAGCTGCCACCTTTAATCACACGGCTCTTGTCGCTGATCAAAGTTGTTTTACCATAACCGTAGCTCACGCCGGCAATCAGGGAGTCACCATCGAGGTAGTTAATTACATTCCCTTTCTGATAGTTCCTTCTGTTTTTGCTTTCTTCGTCCGTTACATTGCGGTATTTGATTCTTCCCAGACTATCGCGAACTGGTTTATTTTCAGCCCCGAGTTCCATTGCGGAAAATTTATTTCCCCGGAAAGGCGCCACATCGTTTACATCTACAGATGACAAGGGACGATATACATCTTCTGTCCACTCGCTCACGTTTCCGGACATATTATATAATCCGAAACCATTGGGGAAGAAAGAAGTTACATCGGCCGTGTAAACCGCGTTGTCATTGAGACCACCGGCAACACCCATATTATCTCCTGATCCACGTTTGAAATTGGCGAGGAAAGTTCCCTGCCATGTTCCGCGACGGGAATCACGTAGTCCGTTTACATTCTGGCTCCAGGAATAAACCTGTTTATTGGCAATCAGCTCTTCTCCGCGTTTGCTATCTTTTGTGCTGACTACCGGATTCTGATTGATGTATCCAAGGGCCGCATATTCCCACTCCGCCTCGGTAGGCAGTCGATAAGAGGGAAACAGAATACCATCTTCAAAACTAACCTGCGTCCGGGGCGTACCATTTGGATTCTTCAGCGTATTCGTCTTTGATTTGGCGGCAGCACCGGGTGTGGCCTGGTATTCTCCCAGCAAATAAGCTTTTGTATTAAAATTCTCCTGACCCAGACCCTGAATATTCTTCAGAGAATTCTTGTTGATGAAACCCCGGTCAACCAGCGCTTTTTCATTCACGCGGTCGGTTCTCCATAAACAAAAATCATGAGCCTGTCTCCAGGTAACACCCACTACAGGATAATAATTGTAAGAAGGGTGACGGAAATAATATTCTACCAATGGTTCATTATAAGCGAGTTCACTTCTCCAAACCAGCGTATCCGGAAGGGCGCCCGTACGTACGGCCTGATATTCATCTCCTTCAAATACATTATTTATCCAATAGAGGTATTCCCGGTAGTGCACATTGGCTACTTCGGTTTTATCGATATAAAAAGAGTTGATTGTTACCCGACGTGGAATATTGTTCCAGTCGCTCATAACGTCTTCTTCGGTGGCTCCCATGGTAAAGGTACCTCCCTGAACAAACACCAGACCGGGTCCGGTACGTTGCTCTTTCTCTTTGGATACCTGGTATCCTCCCATATTCTTATCATTATAATTCCAACCAGTTACGGAAGAGGATTCTGATTTTTTTCCGAAGAGGCCTCCGTTTTTACACGAGGACATGGCCGCGGCGCAGGTTGCAAGGATAACGAGATTTTTGAGATTCATAGAAAACGCATTTAACCGTGATATGTTAGGTGTAGAAACGTGGGTTTGAGACAAATATTGTAAACCAGCACCTGCCCTTCCTACAATACATGGGAAGAACGAAAATAGTTTGTTTACGGGAAAAAATCCCTTTTTGGGAATGTTAAAGGAATGTTGAGAATGGCCCCCGGGTTGTAAGGCTTTTATTGATCTGCGGGAAACCTTTATCTTACGCAATAATCTGGTACTGTTTCCGTTGGATAAATGGAAAAACATGTCTGGTTTACAATTAAATTGCCTGAAAGCAGTGGTTGTATCAGGTGC
Organism: Bacteroidota bacterium; assembly: GCA_043780315.1. GTDB lineage: Bacteria > Bacteroidota > Bacteroidia > Chitinophagales > Chitinophagaceae > Puia. The sequence goes on from JAYWCS010000252.1 coordinate 3,317, forward strand.
CGCTATTGTAACTAACTAAAAATCAACTAATTAGCTATTGAAAATTTCTACACTTGAAAAGCTGAAATGATTTCTGAAAGCCTGCTGTTAAATAGCCGGAATTCATTTTATTGCCAGTGCCTTTTAAAGCTAAATTTAATTTCATGAAAAGATTGTTTTTCCGATCAAGTGTTCTATTGTGCGGCTTATCTTCTTTTTATCTGGCGGGGGCGCAGACATCAACCCTGAATGTGACCACAACAGCGGTACCTTTTTTACGTATTTCTCCCGATGCCCGGGCGGGCGGAATGGGGGAGGAAGGCATTGCGACATCCCCGGATGCAAATTCGGCCTTCTATAATTTGTCGAAAACGCCTTTTTCCGAGAATAAAACCGGTATCGGCCTCACCTATACTCCGTGGTTGAAAGACCTGGGTTTAAATGACGTGTATTTGTTGGCAGCTTCTGGCTATCATAAAATTGACGACAATCAGGCACTCACGGCATCCCTTCGTTATTTCAGCCTGGGAAATATCCAGTTTTCAGATTATAACGGAAACAACTGGGGTTCTGGTCGCCCGCGTGAATTTTCATTTGATCTGGGGTATTCCAGAAAGTTGTCCGACAAGCTCGGGATCGGCCTGGCTTTGAGATATATAAATTCGAATCTGACGCTGGGTGCAGTTCCTGTAAGCGGTAGCATTTCTGCATATAAAGCCGGTACGGCCGTGGCGGCTGATCTTTCCCTCACCTACCGGAATGTGGCAGCTAACAAAGAGGGCTGGACCTTTGGTTTCGTATTATCCAATCTGGGTTCCAAGATCGGGTATACCAACGATGCCACGCAGAAAGAATATATCCCTGCCAATATTGGAATCGGCGCGGCCTATACCAAAGTATTTGACGAACAGAATAAGATCAGCTTTGGATTGGACCTGAATAAATTACTTGTGCCTTCACCCCCATTACAAAATGGAGATAGCGCATCCAATGCCGATGCGTTAACCAAATATTATAATCAAAGTGTGGTGAGCAGCTGGACCAACTCCTTCTCTGGCCCGGATCAACTGCAAAAAATCAATGCGTCGATCGGTGCGGAATACATGTACAATGATCAGTTTGCTTTCCGCCTGGGATATTTTTATGAAAATGCCAATCAGGGCGGAAGACAGTATTTCACGCTCGGTGTCGGATTGAAATATAATATGCTCGGCTTAAATTTCTCTTACCTGATTCCCTCCGGAAGTGGTATTACAAGAAATCCGTTGTCGAACACGATCCGTTTTGGATTGGTCTTTGACCTCAACGGTCCCGCCTTATCTTCGAGCGGCAGCGATCAGTAAATTTATACCCGACTATGGCTTATCGCATCGGACTCGGAACAGATTTTCATCAGCTGGTAACCGGTAGAAAATTATGGCTGGGGGGCATTGAAATTCCCCATTTCAAAGGTGCGCTTGGACATAGTGATGCCGATGTGCTGCTGCACGCCATCTGCGATGCCCTGCTGGGGGCGCTTAACCTGGGCGATATCGGAATTCATTTTCCGGATTCAGATGCTGGTCTAAAGGATATTGACAGCAAAATTCTACTGCAAAAAACGTTTTATCTCATTCGGGAAAAAGGATATCAGATTGTCAATATCGATTCCATGGTTTGCCTGGAGAAACCAAAAATCATGATGTATGCGGATGCCATGCGCACAGCGATAGCAGCCATTTTAGATATGCAGACAGAAGATATTTCAATCAAAGCAACGACCACGGAGAAACTCGGATTCGTGGGAAGAGAAGAAGGAATTGTTGCTCAGGCCATTGTATTGCTGAAGAAGTTGGATTAGTTACCTTTACGCCCATGTCGATACCGGTAAAGATCATCAATCAATCGGCCCATTCCCTGCCAGCTTATGCAACGCCGGAGTCGGCCGGCCTGGATCTGAAAGCAAATATTTCACAAAGCATCTTTCTTAAACCCCTGGAACGACAACTCATTCCCACCGGTTTATTTATTGAACTGCCCCCGGGTTATGAAGCCCAGGTAAGACCCCGCAGCGGACTGGCCCTCCAGCAGGGAATTACCTGTTTGAATTCGCCTGGCACAATTGATGCAGATTACAGAGGCGAGCTGAAAGTGATTCTCATTAATTTATCCGATACGGAACAATTGATTCAACCCGGCGACCGCATAGCGCAGATGGTAGTGAGTTCGGTTGAAAAAGTAGAATGGCACGCGGTAACGACTTTAAATGAAACCGTCCGGAACGACGGTGGTTTTGGACATACCGGCAATGCTTAATACGATCATTTAGAATTTATTTATGAACAATTCAGTCCGCCTTCTTCTCCATGGGAGTTTTTATTTATTGCTACTGATCTTGGCGGGTATAGTGGAAACCGGCTGCCGTTCCACAAAAAAAATTACCACCGCCATCGGTAAAAGAGACACCAGTTTTACAAAATCGGAAATCAAAACAGATTCCCTGAAAGTGCGGGATGCACATGCGGATTCTGTTTTATATATCCAGCAATTGTACAGCCACATGGAAAAAAACCGGATTGACTTCAATACTTTTTCTGCCAAAGTAAGGGTTCATTATGAAGGCGGCGATGGAAAGGACAATGAATTCACTGCTTTTATACGGATTCAAAAAGATAAAGTGATCTGGATTTCAATCAACGCCACGTTGTTGGGGATCGAGGTTTTTCGAACCGTGATTACGCCCGATAGCGTAAAAGTGTTGAACAAACTCGATAAGGTATATCAACTCCGGTCCGTCAGTTACCTGAAAGAAATCAGCCATCTTCCGTTTGATTTTAATGTATTGCAATCGATCATTTTAGGCAATCCTATTTATCTGGATAGCAATATTGTGTATTATCGTACAGATGAACAAGGTATTTCCATACTCAGTAATGGCCCCGTTTTTAGGAATTATCTGACACTGAATAAAGATGGACTCAGTTTAAAACACAGTAAACTGGATGATGCCGATCAGCGGCGTGTTCGTTCCTGTGATCTGACTTATGGAGAATATGAAAAGAATGATACGACTCTTTTTTCAACCTATCGTAAGATTGCCGTTGCGGAAAAATCAAAGCTGGACATTGAGATGACTTTCAAACAGTATTCTTTTAACGATAATTTAAACTTTCCATTCTCTATTCCAAAAAATTATAAACGCAAGTAGGGCGTTATACAGTAACTTCATCCCGAACGTTCCACGCATATGCGCAAACCGGTATTCCTATTTGTATTTATTTTTTTCACAGTCAGTTCCTGTCTGTCGCAGACGCCCGCCCAGTCGAGAAGTGATTTAGAAAAAGAGCGTGCTTCGATTCAGAAGGAAATTGAAGACGTCAAACGTTCCCTGGACATCACCCACAAGAACAGGAAACAAACACTCGGGCAGCTCGCCCTGTTACAAAAAAGATTACGCCTGCGGGAAGCCGCTATTTCCAATATTAATCAGCAGCTGAATTTCATTCAGGCCGATATGAATAATTCATGGCAGGAAATTATTAAACTGAAAAAAGAACTGGATACCCTGCGTAAACAATATGCCGAAAGCGTGGTGTATGCTTATGAAAACAGGACCAACTACGATTACCTGAATTTTATTTTTGCCGCCGGAAATTTTAATGACGCCCTCAAAAGAATGGCCTATCTCAAATCTTACCGCACCTATCGGGAGCAACGTGCGTTGAATATCCAGCAAACGCAGGTGCTTTTACAAAGTAAAATTGACGGACTCAAAATAAAACGTGTTGAAAAGGATGAGGCGCTGGTAAAACAGAATAAAGAACGACAGGTGCTGGAAGTGGAAAAGAAAGAAAAGGATCAGGTCGTGAACGAATTGCAGAGTCATGAAAAAGAATTAAAAAAGGAAATGAGCCTGAAGCAGCGGCAGGATCAGAAGCTGGGGAGTTCCATCGCGGCCGCCATCCGGCGGGCAAGGGAAGATGCGATACGCGATGCGAAGAAAAAGGCGGCTGCAGATGCTGCCGCGAATGCAGCAGCTAATTCTGTGGCTAAAGTGGAGAATACAAAAAATCCAACCAGCACAGCAACCAGTCCGGCAACAACGAAACCGGCTGATAAACCCGCATTCAAACCATTTGTAACCGGGGCTGATATTGTTTTATCCGGAAATTTTGAAAAAGACAAAGGACATCTGCCGTGGCCGGTTGCTTCGGGCACCATTGCGATGCGTTTTGGTCCGCATGAATACATGAAAAATATCTTTCACGATAATCAGGGCATCACGATTGAATGTGCCGAAGGATCTTCGGTGATGGCTGTTTTTGATGGCACCGTTTCAATTATATTTAATGTGGGAGATGTGATGGCGGTGATGATTCGTCACGGAAAATATTTCACTACCTATAGTAATCTTTCGGCCGTCTCCGTTTCGAAAGGGCAGGCTGTAAAAACGGGACAGCAATTGGGGAAAGTCGCAGATATCGGACAACTGGAATTTGTATTGTCTGATGAGAAGGATCATCTCTACGATCCGGAAAAATGGCTGCGCCGATAATTTAAATAACCGGTGAGCCAATAAATAAATGGTGAGCCGCCGGTTATGATCCACTCACATTGTTTCCTGAGAGATTTTTTTTAAGGGGGCTGGTTTAGTCAAAAACCGATCGTACAATTTCTCATAAATGGGAACGATATGATGAATGTCGAATTGTTTCGCCTGCTCCGCGGCATTTTTTTTAAATGTTTTAAGAACAGTATCATTCTCCAAAATAGTGATCGCATTGCGGCTCATCGAAGCCACGTCGCCCACCGGACTCATAAATCCGGTTTTGTCATTGATATTAATTTCCGGTAATCCACCGGCATCTGTTGAAATCAGTGGTACGCCGGCCGCCATCGCTTCCAGTGCGGCTAAACCGAAACTTTCATATTCAGAGGGTAGTATAAACAAATCGGACACGGCCAGAATTTCTTCAATCTGTTCCTGTGTTCCTATGAACCGAATATCATCGCAGATACCCAGTTCGCGGC
>JAYWCS010000253.1:0-6133 GCA_043780315.1 Bacteroidota bacterium
CCATTATGGCATTACGCTGTTAAAAAGATGCCATAATTGCATATTTTTTATATATGCTCGATAAAAATGACAGATTGTGACTTCTTAGAGGCAGGGTCGTTTAGAGTAGTCCGTTAAAAAACGAACATTTAGTGTAGTTTTGCGTTGCTTCACAAACTCAAAATATTTAAAATGTATCCTGAACAATTAGTTATACCGATGAAAGAAGAGCTGACCGACAATGGATTCAGCGAATTGCAGACACCCGCTGAAGTGACCAGTCAGTTGGATTCCAAGGGAACCACACTGGTTGTCGTTAATTCTGTTTGCGGATGTTCTGCCGGGACCGCCAGACCGGGTGTTTTGATGGCTGTGCATAACGCCACGAAGAAACCGGACCATTTGGCTACTAGTTTTGCCGGCTTTGATGTAGATGCCGTGCGTGCGTTAAGGGAACGTTTGTTGCCTTATCCACCATCCTCACCGGCAGTTGCCCTGTTTAAGGATGGCCAGTTGGTACACATGATTGAGCGTCACCACATCGAAGGAAGAACGGCGCAAATGATCGCCCAGAACCTGATGGCTGCATTTGACGAATATTGTTGAGTTCAGAATATCAGAAATTACGGGAATCCGCATAATTTGAAGGATATAGACGTTATGTTTATATCCTTTATTTATTTTATGAAATCCAATACAAAAAACATCTTTCAGGGCAAACCGGTCATAAACCAAAAAACAGTCTATTCTGCGGCAGCCATCACCGCTACCGCTATCAGTAAAAAACTACTTGAAATTAAACGTATCTCCGGGGCAGGAGAAATGACAGAACTAAATATGTCTCTCTGGCGCCATCTTAAATAATCTCTTTCGTTTAAAACTTAGTAAAATAGGGGAACGGAACTATTGCCGTCATACGCTCAAGGTATTTACAGCATTGACAAAGATTCTTTAAGTTCAAATTTTCTATTTAACATAATATAAATTATAAGAAATTTATATCTTATTCCGCACGATGATAGATGGAATCCAGCCAGCCGGCCACAAGGGTTTTAACCGGTGGCCAGTCTGAATTATTGGCGCTATCGAGAATTGCGAAGCCATTGGAATTATTTTTCAGAAGACTGCTTGCATTGGACATCGCCGAAGGCATGGCATTAAAGGCCAGATTATTTTTTATATAGATCGTCCATTTTTTATTTAAATCATCTTTTAGGCTACCGAGCACAATGGCATTGGTAACATAGGTCCCGTCGTCTTTTTTATCTCCGCTGATATTGTTTATAAAATAAAAATCAGATCCAGTTAACGGCATGGCCGATGTGCTGCTCATGTCACTGGATTCCATTCTTACATCCACCGTTCCATAATGCGTTGAATTCAAATCCACACACTGATAGATTCCGCAGGTCTGATCAAAAGGGATACCCGCTAATTTAGAAATAACAAGCCGTTCGAGATACCCCCAGCCACCATTTCGATAGACATTTTTGATCGTTCCGGTGCCCACAATTAAAATGATCCCATAGTCACCGCCGCCCGATAAAGTAGGTCCTGTAACTTTCCAGCCATCCACTTTCAGTCCGTACAAGGAATTGCTTCGGATTTTCCCGTTGTCCCCGGTCCCATCATTTACAAATACGCCATTCATGAATGTTAAACCGGCACTCACCATATGAAACGTATTATTCTTCTCCCAGGGACCCTGAAAAAGTGAGGTTTTGCCCGACACTTTAAAGCTGTCAACCGTAAGGCCCCAAAATACAGTTGACTGCGGAGTACCGTTATATGTAAGCCAAACGCCCGGACTAATAAATATTTTTGTCAGCGCATCGAAAACAGTATAGGCGGTATTTCCAAAATCGAAATTTCTGATCGTATCCCCTTGATTATTTCCGATGCCTGAATTAAAGACAGCATAATCATTGCCGGTATATTTAAAACCGGACGGTCCGTCAAATTTTATATTCCGGGTATTACCCAGTTTGATCTGACTCGTAAAAATAACCGTTCCCCGATCTGATAAATAGGTAATATTAGATTGACCACTTGCATTCACGCCCGGTTGAGGACCTGCTTTCAGGTGCACGATTTTTTGTCCGGCTTTTGAGAGAACCAGTCTTTTGCTCGTATCCGATCTTGTCCCGATCATCCTCGGATCAAACGAATCGGAGGAGGTGTGGGGCGATTGATGACAACCTGAAAAAAACAGGACAATCAATAGGTGTTTCATACTGTTGGATGCCAATGGTGAAAAAGTCGATACACTTTTTAATTATCTGTCTTACTGCGCATAACGCTTCGGCTTATCTCATAGAAGGCCCGGCCGCTTTCTTTTAATTCCTGCCATTTTGTTCGGGGAGGAAAAAATGTACTGGCCCACTCTTCTTTCCATCCATTAGTGAAATATTTGAGTATTTCGGGGTCTTCCGGATTTACTACATATTTAAAATCATCAGCCCATTCCACCCGGTTGGAAAACATATTGGGATGCGTTCGTTCCATAATTTTAAATCCAATGGAATTCGTAGGAAGATATCCCTGAACCAGTTCCATCAGATCATACGCATAATGAAAATCTATTTTCTTTTTATCTACCAGATAGGTTACGTCGTATATTTCCTGAATAATCCATTTGTGAGATTCGCGCGCATAGAGCATTTCTCCGAGTAAAGAAGGTGTTTCAATATATCCGCTTTTGGCGACCCTGAATTGCTCAGCCAGGAATTTTTCCGGATTTTCTACATGTTCTAGTACGTGGCTGCAAATCACATAGTCAAACTCTTTGTTTTTAAATGGGAGGCTTTCTCCATCTGCTTCCAGAAAAGTTTGATTCCTTAGAACTTTGATGTCGCTATTACGATGAAAATTGTTGTCTGTATATTTGTCCACCACGACATTGGCGCGTGGGTGAGGTCTGTGTCCTCCGCCAACTTCCAGAACCCGATCGGTTTTTTTAATATGTAAATCCTGCCTGCTTCTGGGGTTTCTAATTTTCATGCTGATAAGATTTCAATTTTCAGGTTGAGGCGTAAAGGTAAAAATTGTTTGTCAAATAACATAGCCGTCGGGCGTTTCAGAGGTATCACTGCCTTGGATTTGCCAATACTGTGGGTTATCTTCGTGTCAAATATCCGCTTCCCGGGAAGTTACATAATTTATCGAGAGCGGATTTTCATTCTGAAGATTTAACACAATTACTATTGAAACTCTTTCCCCGCGTTTCCTTTTGGGTACATTCTATTTTTTTTACTTTGCTTCAGCGTTTATCCTCCATTTTTTTTGGGCTCGTCATTACGATAATTTTATTTCGGTTTTTTAAGGATGATAAAAGCCAAATGGGCCTTTGGGCTTTGTTTACGACTATCGTAAGCATGGTTGAAATGATAAAAATCGGCCTTTTGAGAAATGCTATGGTCAAATTCCTGCACCAGCCAGGATTCGTGGAAGAGGAACGCAAGCAAATCCAAAGCGCTTCTTTGATGATTAATATGGTATTTACAGGTATTATTATCATCCTGATTATTCTAGCCGGCAAACCATTGGCGCATGTTTTACAAGTACCCCAACTATACTATTTGCTACTATTAAGCATTCCCTCATTTATTCTTCAAATTTTATTTAATCATTGCGAAATCATACAGCAGGCGTATATGCAGTATCCGCCGATTTTTAAGGCGACCATGATTCGCCAGGGTTTTTATTTTGCCGGTGTTGTAATACTATTCTTTTTTTTCAAGAAGTATTTTACCGTAATCACGTTAATTTTTGTTCAGCTATTTGCGCTTACGCTGGCAACGATTTATTTTCAGCAGGTTACCCGGAAATATTTATCGATGGTTTTTTCTTACAACAAGCGCATCATCCTGCAACTGATTCATTTTGGGAAATATGTTTTCGGAACGGCTCTATTTTCCAATCTTTCAAGATATACGGATCATTTTATGACAAGTGCCGTAAGCAATCCGGTCATGGGTCCTGTATATGTGTCTTATTACAATGCTGTTTCGAGACTGACCAATATGATCGACGTGCCATCGCTTGCTGCTGCCGATGTGCTTTTCCCTAAAAACTCACAGGCATCGGGCGTTGAAGGAAACGAAAAAGTAAAATATTATTTTGAAAGAATGTGTGGCACCTTATTAGCGCTCGTGATACCGATCAGTCTTTTTGTATTCTTTTTCCCAAAATTTATTATTACTATAATAGCGGGGAAATCATATTTGGCTGCGGTGCCGATTCTTCAGGTTACCATTCTGGCGAGTACACTGCGACCTATATTTAATCAGTTTGGAACGACTATGGATGCAATCGGCAAACCGCGTATCAATTTCTTAGTCAATACACTCACTTTGTGCATCAACGTCATATCCATCTATTTATGTATCAAATTTAGCAGTGACGAAATGGGTGCCGCTTACGGGACGGTTATCGCCTATATATTTGCATTTATCATCATTTACTTTACGCTGCGCAAACAACTCAATATCGAATTGCGCAATATAATCTCCTATATAGGTACTGCTTACAGAGATCTTTTTCGGGTGATCAGGAAATTTACCACCCGCACGCCCGCAGTTTAGAAAAATTTCGGCTTCCAAACAGTGAACTCACCTGTATTAAAACGGTTGTGAGCCTCCTGTCAAATACAGCAATCCCACCCAGTTTAATACAGCAACCTGACCTTGATGGTGTTTTTCACTTCTTTCAACAGGCCGATGGCCTGTGCAGAAAGTTTTTTATCTACATCGAGCACCACATACCCGATGTTGTCGTTGGTTTTAAGGTATTGCGCCAGAATATTGATATGATGACTCGATAGGCGGGTATTTATTTCAGACAATACACCCGGAACATTGTAATGAATATGCAGGATCCGGTGCGTATCCGGATGTTGTGGTAGACTCAGCTCCGGAATCGTATGCGAGCCGGTGGATATACCCATCTCCAGGTACTGAAACAACTTATTGCTAACGTCCTCCCCAATGTTTTCCTGCGCCTCTTCGGTCGAACCACCAATATGGGGTGTCAGCAGTACATTCGGAAGATTTTGTAAGGGGGTCGTAAACGAATCCCCGTTTTTTTCGGGTTCCAACGGATATACATCCACGCCGGCCCCGGACAACTGACCTTCTTCCAGCGCTTTGGCCAATGCCTCGATATCCACCACTTCCCCGCGCGCATAATTTAAAAGAATCGCTCCTTTTTTAAATTGCTTCAATACATTTTTATTGATCATTAGCCGGGTTTGCTCCGTATCGGGAACATGCATGGTAACGATATCTGAAACGGATACCAGTTCTTTAATTGATTTTTTTGGCTCGGCATTACCGAGTGGAAGTTTGGTATCGATATCATAGAAAAACACTTTCATACCTAAGGCTTCCGCCAGCACACTCACCTGCGTACCAATATTTCCATAGCCGATAATTCCCATTGTTTTGCCCCGGAGCTCATAACTTCCCTTGGATTCCTTCATCCAAACACCTTCATGGGCGCTTTTACTCTTATCAGGAATCCGGCGGATCAGCATAATGGAAGCGCCAATAACCAACTCAGCCACCGAGCGGGTATTGGAATATGGGGCGTTGAAAACGGCAACACCATGCTTGGTGGCATTTTTAAGATCCACCTGATTCACCCCGATACAAAAGCAACCGATAGCCTGAAGTTTTTTGGCCGCCGACAGCACATTTGCTGTAATCTGCGTTTTGGACCGGATACCCAGCAGGTGAACATCGACCACCTCTTTCATCAGATCTGCTTCTGACAAAGCCTTGGATAATTTTTTAACAGATGTATAACCAGCCGCTGAAAACCGCTTAACGGCCGCATCGCTGATGTTTTCGAGAAACAAAATGTTCACTTTTTCCTTCGGATAACTCGTTATTTTTTTATCGGCCATAATCTCCATCCCTTTTTTGCGTTAATTCCATTCAGGGACTGCAAAGTTGCCCCTAAAAAAGGAAACGGAAAAACAAAACTCGTATCCTGCTGGCATAATCCGGCAATATTCTATTTTTGAGCTTATAAACGATTAAAAACATACCTGTTGAAAACTTTTTGCTGCTGTTTAGTGGCCGCTTCTTTTTTGGTTTGTTGTGGACAAACTCCTGCTGTCAAATCACCGGTAAAACCCCAGGATTCAACCTTA
>JAYWCS010000254.1:0-2661 GCA_043780315.1 Bacteroidota bacterium
GCAATGGACAGGGCCTTAAAAAAATAATCCAGGGCGCGGGAGAAATTGGATTCGCGCTGATAACTTCTACCGATATTATTCAGGTTGCTGATCATGTTAAACGAAGCGGCCAATTCCTTATTCAAAGCATAACTCCGCTCAAAATGAACGCGGGCCAGGGTATTGTTGCCGGTATCCCCAACGAGTAAACCCTTTGCATTTTCGAGTTTGGCCATCGCTTTTTTCCAATTGATCTTTTCTGCGATCGCCAATCCCTTATCTGCGTATTCGATCCCTTTATTTGGATTGACCTGTATATATGTTTCGGCTATCTTGGTCAGGGACTTCACGATGCTGGTATCTTCTTTTAATGCGGGCAGACCATTCAGCACTGAATCAATCAGCGCCTGACTTTTTTTCTGAGCAAAAAGCCCGGTCTGTAAAAGGCTAAGGAAAATAAAAAGAATGCATTTCATGTGTTAGGGGTTAGCAAATTATCCAATACTTCCTTATAACTTCTGCCAATAGGCAGAAGAATATTATTAACCATTATCGCTTTGGGGGTGACTTTACGGATAAAATGCTTCTGCACAGCATAACTCCGGTGAATACGGATAAAGGATTGAAAAGCTTTTTCTTTCAACAGGTTTCCCAATGGGGTCAGCACGCAATATTTTCTTTCCCGGGTAATAATTCCCGTATAATCCTTGAGTGCCTCCAGGTAAATAATATCATAAAACTGAATTCTAATGTGCTCGTGACCATCCTTAATGAACAAACTATCCTCGTTTAAGGAATGGTCCAATAATTCAGCTTTGTAATGTATATCCAGAAAATATTGAAGTCTGTTCATGGACATGTCAAAACGGTCGGCTTTGAGTGGCTTCACTAAAAAATCCAATGCATTGGCTTCAAAACCTTGTACTGCATATTCCGGATAGGCAGTAATAAAGATGCAAGCAGGCACTTTTTCCAGTTGAACCCTCAGATCAAGTCCGTTAAACTCCGGCATATCGATATCCAGAAAAAGAACATCAGGGAGTTCTTTTTCCGCAGCCTCCTGGGCGAGACCGGCAGAATCAAATAAACCTGCTATTTTAATAAATGAATATTTGCGCACGAAAGACGCGGTGGTAAGCCGGTCTAACTGGCTGTCATCTACGATGAAGCATTTGTATTCGTGTTTCCCAGGTTTCATGACCAATCGATTAAATCCTGGTCAATATACCATTTTTGGCGTTCTACCGATAGTATTCATTGTCATTCCGGGTGTGCCCAGTACATATAGGGAGTGGAGATATTATCCGCCAATTAAGACGGAGGGGAATCCTGCCACAATGGTTCCTCCATGGGTGGTTTGATCACCCATCCGGGCACTGGGCTTATTTCCAATTAAAACGGTGGTTGATCCCATCGCAATCATGTCAGGAGGCCCTACGCAAACACAGATATCGCCCACGATGGCTGCTGGCATTCCGCCGATTAAAACCGTTGGGCATCCGGGTCCGGTAACCGGGCCGCCTACATGGGGTATGGGCGGAAGACCCGGCGTTAGCATGGGACACATATGCATGTCGCCGGTTCGCGCAGCCGGGTTACTCATAAACGGGGAGGTTTTTGTTCTCTAAATGTAAGCAGAATTCGTTTCAAATCATTCATCATTTCGTTCCTTTTTTCAGAAAAGTCTAATTGTTCAGGTCGTTTAAAAACTTTATATTTAAAAGACTATATTATAACAATTTATCATGTTTCTGCTAACCGGTAAATAAACCTGAACAACATGGCGATAGAGGAATTGAGTCAGAAATATTTCACCCGGGAAAGGGTACGCAACCGGATGTTAAAACGGGCCGCAGAAGTATGGGGTTTTTCGGAATCAGAAATGGATGATTTTGATCCCCTGGTTAGGTTATTGATTGAAGCGTGTTCCGTTGAATTTGAAAAAATTGCCGGCGAAATCGGAAAGACGCAAAACCGAATGCTGGAAAGGCTTGCCCAATTGTTATATCCCGGAATGATTGATGTAAATCCAGCCTGCGGGATTATACAGGTAAGATCTTCTGAACCCTCCGCGATGTTAAATCCGGATGCACAGTTCTTTTATAAGCCTTCAGGCAATGACAGGAAAAGAGAAAATCAAAATACAGATCTGTTTTTCTCTCCATCGCGCTCCACCAAAGTTTTTGATGGGAGTCTATCGTATATATCTTCCGCCCGCGAATTATTCAGTCTAACGGATGGCATTCAAAAACAGCTGATAACGTCCTCTGTCAAAAAAATAATGGATTACCAACATGTTGTTTGGTTAGGATTGGATTTAAATGAAGAAGTGAATTCATTGGATGGAATTTCCTTTTTCTTTAACTGGACGAACCAGCCGGAAGCTAACAACTGGTATCAATACCTGCCCTATACAGAATGGATATCAGAAACAAATATCCTTACACAGCATACCGGCCTGCCTGTGTTTGAAAACAGTTCTGAACCGGCTTTTAACCTGGAAGGAGAATTTGATCCGATGCAAAAAATAGAAGCGCATGTGAATGAATTGTTTAACCACCATTACATAACATTAACTTCAAAAGCAGCAATAGATCAGTTAAAAGTGAAACGCCGCCCTTATCCGAAGGCTTTTGAACAGCTTTTTGACAAAAAAGAATTGCAGGAGTTAAAAGAACCTTT
>JAYWCS010000255.1:0-5755 GCA_043780315.1 Bacteroidota bacterium
CACTTTCATATAAAGCGTGCGGGATCCGAATTCGTCCCATTGCGGATGAATCAGGTAGTTGTAAATCGCCTGTGTAAACTCAAACTCAGAATAAATCCGGCCGAAAAATGGAGATCGTTCATCTTCCTCACTCACATAAATATGCCGCCAATTGTAATATGGTTCTAAATTATGCATGGATATATCTGCTTCAATTCAAATATTAGAAATTATTTACGTCTGCTCTCTGCTGCTTTTTTTACACTCCCGTATTGCATCAGCAGACTCTTCGCTTTTTCAAAATCCGTTATACCGGTCTGATTCATCAGCATCCGGATCCCGCGTTCGATCAACTTGGAGTTGGTGAGTTGCATATTGACCATGCGGGTATCTTCCACCCTGCCGATCCGGATCATCACGGTGGTGGAAATCATATTCAAAACCAGTTTCTGTGCCGTTCCACTCTTCATGCGCGTGCTGCCGGTAACAAATTCGGGCCCAACGATTACCTCTACCGGATAATCGGACGCTGCCGCCAGCGGTGTACCGGGATTACAGGTAACACATCCGGTAACAATATTGTTCTCGCGACATTTTTCCAGAGCACCAATCACATAGGGTGTGGTACCACTGGCGGCAATTCCAATTACGACATCTTTTTCATTTATTTCAAACTCACATAAGTCGAGCCAGCCCTGGGCACGATCATCTTCTGCATTTTCAACCGGCGTGCGGATCGCCTGTTCCCCGCCGGCAATCAATCCGATGATTAATCCGTAGGACATTCCAAATGTTGGTGGAATTTCACTGGCATCGAGAATACCCAGTCGCCCGCTGGTGCCCGCCCCGAGATAAAAAAGCCTTCCGCCAGCCAGCATTTTATCGGTAATCCGGTCGGCTAGTTTTTCGATTTGCGGAATGGATTCGGCTACCACAAGGGGTACCTGCTGATCTTCCCGATTGATAAAGGTGAGCAGTTCATGGGCATTCATTTTTTCTAAATGCCGGTACGGCCCCTGCTCTTCGGTAATCTTTTCAAAATCCATTAGGCTGTTTTGTGATAAGCGATAAGTCCATCGATGGGCTCTGCCATAAATTTACCGGCCACCCATCCATAAGCTTTGCAAAGTTCCTTTAGAATATCCTGAAACCCAAATGCGACGCTGCCGGTAAAGTGAATGGGCATCTGGTAGGATTCAGGATAAGATGCGATATGGGTGGATAAAAAATCCCGCAGCCCGTCTTCAATAATATTTTCAATCATATAATGACCCCTGTTTTCTGACAGAAACATCGCATAGCCGGCGATGTAGCGATTAGGTAACGGTTTCTTATATACCGCATCCAATATCAGGGCCGCATCGGTATGATATTTTTTATCGAATTTACTTTGCAATTCCTTGTCGAACGTATTGTATAAATAATACTGTAATACTTTTTTCCCCAGGTAGGCACCACTGCCTTCGTCTCCCAGTATATAACCTAACCCGGGGCTGTTGCGAACGATCTTCCGGCCATTATAATAACCCGAATTATAGCCGGTGCCTAAAATAGCAACCACTCCTTTCTTCCTGCCGCAAAGTGCGCGTGCCGCACCGGTCAGATCATGTTCCACTTCTATTTTAGCGGTCGGAAACACACGCCGAAGAGCCCGTTTGATCATGGCGCGGTTGGCGCGGGCGGCATTGCCTGTTCCATAGAAAAATATTTTCTCGGGAATTTTTTTCTTCAGCCCCGGCAGGAGTTCCTGCTGCAGCATCGTGACGAGCTGATCTTCATTTAAAAAATACGGACTGGCTCCTTGTGTCTGCAACATCTGTTTGCGGCCATTGGAAAGAAAGCACCAGGCTGTTTTAGTGGAACCACTATCTGCGATCAAAATACCCATCGGTTTTGTTTTTGCTAATTGATCGCTAAGTTATAAAGCAAACCGGAGAAACCGTTCTTCCGAACTTTCCGGCAGGTTGCCATCCTTTGCTTAATTTGCAGCCCATTAGGTGAAATCAAATACATGAAAAAACTGAACTTCTGGCTGCCCCTGTTATTTGCAGCGGTCATGATTCTAGGAATGATAATCGGATTTCGGCTCTACCCCAGTACCAATACCGGCGGTTTTTTCAGAACCGGCACCATGAGTCCGGTACAGGAGGTCCTGCACATTATCAATAGTAAATATGTGGATTCTGTTCATGAGGATTCGTTGAGTGATGAGGCCATTCAGGCGGTTCTTTCCCGTCTGGATCCACATTCCTATTATATTCCGGCTGCCGATCAGGTGGAAATGAATGAAGACCTGCAGGGGAATTTCCAGGGTATCGGTGTTGAATTTCAGATTCTCAGCGATACCGTCAATGTTACCAATGTGCTCAGTGGCGGTCCCAGTGATAAAGCCGGTCTGCTGGTGGGCGATCAGATCCTGCGGGTAAATGATTCGGTGGTGGCAGGCAATGGCATCACCGCAGAAAAAATAAAAAAGTTATTACGGGGTCCGGGTGCGAGTCTGGTGAAAGTGACCATGTACCGGAATAAATCGCTGAAACCGTTCGACATTACGCGGGGAAGTATTCCCCTGCCCGCTTTGGATGCCGCTTATATGATAAACAAAGAATCCGGTTATATCCGCATCAACAAATTTTCCAGAACTACGTTTGAAGAATTTATGACTGCCCTGGATTCACTGGAAAAGCAGGGTATAAAGAAGCTCGTGCTCGACATCCGCGGCAATGGCGGTGGGATCGTGGATGAAGCCGTGAATATGGCCGATGAATTTTTGGGCAACGACGACCTGATTGTCTATACCGAAGGAAGAAAGAGTCCGCGCAAAGAATACCATGCGCAGCGACCAGGGACTTTCGAATCCGGAAAACTCATCCTGCTGGTCGATGAAGGCACTGCCTCTGCCAGCGAAATCCTCGCGGGGGCTCTGCAGGATTGGGACCGTGCAAGTATTGTAGGCCGCCGGACGTTTGGCAAGGGACTCGTACAGGAACCCTTTGAACTCAACGATGGCAGTGAACTGCGTTTAACCATTGCACGTTATTACACGCCGCTGGGTCGTAGTATTCAGAAGCCATATGATAAAGGGCGTGCCGCATACAATGAAGAAGTAATTAAACGCTTTCACGATGGCGAGGTTTTACATGGTGATACGACCCATGTTCATCCGGGTCCCGTATTCCGGACGCCAGCCGGCCGGGCGGTGTATGGCGGCGGCGGTATTACGCCGGATGTATTTGTTGCCCTGGATACCAGCCAGATGTCGGACAAAGCATCGGCACTCTATATCAGCGGCACCCTGAATAATTTTATTTATGCTTATTATATTCTTCATCAGAATGAATTAAAACAATTTCAGACGCCGGCCGCTTTTTACAATGGCTTTCATCAGGAAGCAGCCGTATGGACTGCACTCAGAGACTATGTGAGAAAAGATTCGGTTAGTCTGGACGGGATCACCGCAGCAGATCATCACCCGGTGGATATCCGCATTAAAGCGCTGCTGGCAAGGCTTATCTGGCGCAGTTCCGGTTATTATTACGTGATGAACCAAACCGATCCGGTATTAAAAAAAGCCATGGAGTTGCTCGCAACAGACAAACCCATGCCTTCTGCAGTCAAATCACATTAGGTGTTGTATTTAGTTATTATCGGGATAATGTTGTCTTTCGATTTTGTATGATAGTATCAGTCCGATGCCTCCGCCAATGGCAATCAGGGCGAAATAGATCGGGACATTGGCCCCGTCGTTGTAATCGTGCCGCCCTTGTTGATGAACAGTAAATAAAACAAAATTATCCAGTATATAAGCAAGAAATAATCCAATCCCGGCCCCGACCAGCAATAGTCCCCATTTAAGATTTCGGAAAGGAGTTGGAAGGCGTTCTCTTTTGATTTTCGGGTCCAGACCCTTTTCGATCATGGCCATGTTTTCTTTGTTATTTAAATACCGAAGACCGAATATCATCGCAAAAAGTGCCAGGCTGGAAACAATCAGCCAA
Source organism: Bacteroidota bacterium (assembly GCA_043780315.1). Taxonomy (GTDB): domain Bacteria; phylum Bacteroidota; class Bacteroidia; order Chitinophagales; family Chitinophagaceae; genus Puia. The sequence goes on from JAYWCS010000255.1 coordinate 3,978, forward strand.
AAAAATACCAATTGATCGGTTCCCATATACTTGCTTTTTTATGTTAATTAAATGTTTGTATCGCTATCAGACGGCAGGCGCTGTTCGGAGGTTACAGTCGAGCCGGTTTATTTTTTTAGGCCTCTTAAAGTTATCTTTACCTGAAACCTGCTTTTATAATTTAACGTCACAGGAAGGTGACTAAGACCGGCCAACCAGACAAGGAAATCATTTACCGGGTCCTCCAGGGCGATCAATCTGCTTTTGCCCAGCTGGTGGAGCGATATTAGAATTATGTATTTACACTGGTGATGCGGTTTGCCGACAGCCGGGAAGATGAAGAAGAAATCGCGCAGGACGTATTTGTAAAAGCCTATCGCTCGCTGACCGACTTCCGGGGCGAATCAAAATTCAGTAACTGGTTATTTACGATCACCCGCACCACCTGTCTCAGTTTTTTACGTCAGAAGAAGCTTGATATCCGCAGTCTGGACAATGACCGAATCGGTTTGGAGCTGGCCAATCAGACCTCGGGATTCCATGCCGATCTGGTTGAAAAAAAATCGCAGTATGCCCTGTTGAATGAGGCAATCGCGATGTTAAGTGTGGATGATGCGCAGGTGCTGACCCTTTTTTATAAAGGAGGTCAGCGACTGGAGGAAATTGGTAAAATTATGGGAATGGAACCCAACACAGTCAAAGTAAAACTTCACCGGGCCAGGCAACGATTGAAAGAAAAAATGGAGAAATATTTTGCCCGGGAGGTAGCGGAAATCTGTGCTGATTGAAGCAGACAAAATAAAACATTGAATCCCTGATTCAATAAAATACAAGTTATGGAAGAAGAAACAGCATTAGATCGGCGTTTGTGGGATTATGTCGACGGTAACTGTCCGGAATCCGAAAGGAAAACTATTGCACAGCTGGTCTCGACCAATGGCCAGTGGCAAAGCCGATACGATGAGCTGACGGGCATGCATAATTTACTCAATCAGGAAACACTCGACATCTCTCTCCGATTCAGTAAAAACGTGATGGATGAAATCACGCAATACCAGGTAGCGCCCGCAACTAAAAATTATATTAATAAACACGTCATTCAGGGAATCACCGCATTTTTTTTGCTGATGATTGCCGGACTGGTTATTTATTTTATTGGTCAACTGCAATGGACCGGTGAGGCAGCGGATAATTTACTGGGTAAGTATAAACTGGATTCAAGCAAATTGAACTGGGGTAAACTATTGAATAATTCGTATATCAATATTTTTATAGGCATCAATGTAATACTGGGGCTGATTTTAGCAGACAAATACATGGAAGGAAAGAAAAAAACCGGCAGCGAAAAGCGGTGGACAAAGGGCGACACTGCCTAATCCTTTGTAACTTCACCGGATGGATATAAAAAATAATATTCTGGAAACGATTGGCAATACGCCCATCATTCGCCTGAATAAAATCACAAAAGATTTTCCCTGTACGGTGGTAGCCAAAGTGGATTATTTCAATCCCGGAAATTCCATTAAAGACCGGATGGCCGTTAAGATGATTGAAGTGGCTGAAAAAGAAGGGAAGTTGAAACCGGGCGGCACGATCATCGAAGGCACCAGCGGCAATACCGGCATGGGCCTGGCGCTGGCAGCCATCGTGAAAGGATACAAATGTATATTCGCCACAACCGATAAACAGTCAAAAGAAAAATCAGATATTCTCAAGGCAGTGGGCGCGGAAGTAATTGTTTGTCCGACCAATGTCGAACCCGAAGATCCGCGTAGTTATTATTCGGTAGCGAAAAGACT
>JAYWCS010000256.1:0-12319 GCA_043780315.1 Bacteroidota bacterium
AGCTGTTGAAGCTTATTGAAGAGCCCCCACCGGATACCCTATTTATTTTGGTTTCGGAGAATGAGGCGCAGATTCTTTCAACGATTCTATCGCGACTGCAAATTATACGGCTGCCAAAACCTGCCGTGAAAGATATTCAGGAAGCGCTGATTTCGCGCGCGGGTGTCGGACCTGAGCAGGCCAGGCAACTCGCCGCGGTGAGCGAACAAAATTACCGCGAAGCATTGAATCTTCTGCAACATGGCCAGGACGACTGGCAGGGATTATTGCGGGAATGGTTAAACGCAATATTGAAAACAGGACCGGTGGCGCAGGTGAAATGGGTGGATGAAATGAGTAAAACGGGTCGTGAAAAACAAAAACAGTTTTTACAGTATTTCATTCATTTACTGGAACAGGCAATTCGTTTGCGGATGTCGGAAGGTGCCCGTGCAGAATTGCCGGACACAGAAAAAGATTTTGCTATGCGCCTCAATAAAATCGCAGATATGGCCGCACAACAGGCTATCGTGCAGGAGATAAATCAGGCTGTTTATTATATTGAGCGGAACGCCCATGCAAAAATGCTGTTTCATGCCCTCACCATCCGGCTATATCATATTCTGGCAAACCGCGAAGAGCTCGTATTGACCTAGGAACTTAGTATATTTGTCAACTGCTGGTTAATCTATACATATATGGGATGTTCTAATTGCGGCACTACCGGTGGTAAGCCGGGCGGATGCCAAAGTCATGGAAGTTGCGGCACCGGAAGTTGTAATCGGATGAATGTATACGACTGGCTCTCTAACCTGCCAATTCACGATCCCGCCACAGAATGCCGGGTAATGGAAATAAGTTTTAATCAGGGAAGCCGGAAGGACTTTTTCCGGAACACCACCACCCAGATTTACGAAAAAGGAGAAATGGTGAGCGTGGAAGGGGTGAGTGGTTTTGATGTGGGTTCGGTTAGTTTAACGGGAGAGTTAGTCAGGATACAGATGAAGAAAAAGAGTGTGGATGAATTTCATCCGGACATGAAAAAAATTCTTCGTCGTTCTACCGATCGCGATCTGGATCTGCTTAAACAAAATAAAGTCCGTGAAAAAGAGGCCGTAATCCGTTCACGTGCGATCTCACGTCAGTTAAAGCTGGACATGAAAGTGAGCCAGGTGGAAATTCAGGCAGATGGCCGTAAAGCCACCTTTTATTATATCGCGGACGACCGCGTGGATTTCCGTGAACTGATCAAAATATTCGCGTCTGAATTCCGCGTAAAAGTGGAAATGCGGCAGATTGGTGCGCGCCAGGAAGCCGGCAAAGTCGGTGGCATCGGTAGCTGCGGGCGGGAACTCTGCTGTTCTACCTGGTTAACAGATTTTAAATCCGTTAATACGACCGCAGCCCGTTATCAAAATCTTTCCATCAATCAAAGTAAACTCAGCGGTCAGTGCGGACGGTTAAAATGCTGTCTGAATTACGAACTGGATACCTACCTGGATGCCTTGCAGCAGTTCCCCGATAACGCAGATACCCTGCAGGTATCGAAAGGAACTGCTCTCCTGATTAAAAAAGACATATTCAAAAATCTGATGTGGTATGTGCTGCCAGACAGCAATACACAATACCCGCTTTTAATTGAAAGGGTAAAAGAAATAAAAAAACTCAACCATCAGAATATTATTCCGGACGATCTGGGCGCTGTGGAAGCAACCGGTAAGCCGAAGGAAGAACTGGTGAATGTGGACCTGACCGGTCAATTCAGTTTGAAAACGCTGGATAATGCAGACAGGAAAAAAAGGCAAACAAGACCTGGACAGCCGCAGCAGCGTCGGAGAGATGACCGGCAGGGACCTCCACAACAAAGGGACCAAAACCGGCCGCCTGCTCCATCGAGGGAAAACAGGCCACCACAACAAAGAGAAAACAGGCCGCCTCAACAAAGAGAAAACCGGCCACCTCAACCAAGGGACAACCGGCCGCCGCCTCCGCCAAAAGACGATACCCGGCCGCCATCTCCACCGAGAGACAGGCCGACACCGCCTATTAAGAAACAGTAAGGCATGAGAAGGGGTATAAAAAAGAAGATGTTCCTGTTTTCCGGTATCATACTGTTAAGCTGGCTCCTTCTTGCGCAAAGTTGTATGAGCTTTCGTAAATCGGATACCGACGAAAGATCCGAATTTGCAAATTCAAATATTACGCTGCGCACGGGCACGATGCAGGTAAATGGAAGACATATTCATTACGCCTTCACCGGAAGTGATTCCTTACCAACCATTTTTTTTATCCACGGGTCGCCCGGAAGCTGGGAAGCTTTTGCATCTTACATGAAGGATTCTCTTTTGCTGCAAAAATTCCGGATGGTTTCCGTTGACCGGCCCGGGTTCGGATACAGCGAATATGGTCAGCCACAACACCTCGATATACAATCAGCCTGGATAAGTCCGCTGTTCGTGTTGCTCGCAAATCACAAATCCATGTTTTTGGCCGGCCATTCTTTGGGAGGTCCCATGGTGATTAAACTGGGAGCAGACAATCCCAATACATTCTCCGGCATCGTGGTCATCTCCGGCTCCATCGATCCGGCCGAAGAAGAACCGGAAAAATGGCGGCCCTGGTTGTTTAATACACCGCTGAACTATTTTGTGCCGGGTGCAATGCGTCCTTCCAATGAAGAATTATGGTTTCTGAAAAAAGATCTTGTCTCCCTTAAAGACGATTTCTCAAAAATAACCTGTCCGGTCTACTTCATTCATGGAGAAAAAGATACCTGGGTGCCGCCCGAAAATGTGGAGTATGGCAAAAAATTACTGATTCATTCCCCAAAAGTGGAAGAAACGCTGATCCCCGGCGCCAATCATTTCATTCCCTGGACAAAATTCACCGAAATCCGCGCCGTCCTGTTAAAATTATTTTAGCAGCCGAAAAAGACAATTACGCCTTTACAATACATAACCTTTTTAGTAAATTGCATGTTGTAAATGAATTAAATTATGGCTATTTTCAAATCTGGTAATCCTGCGATGAATGTATTTCAGAATACGATTACGCTTCCCGGTGAAGGGGTAATGACAGAAAGAGGTACGCTTAATAAATTTTTTCTTTTGTTCCTGCTCGTCATGGGATCCGCTTCCCTGACCTGGAAAGCATTTTATGATGGCGTGAACGTGATGCCTTGGATGTGGGGTTCAGCGATACTTGGTTTCATTACGGCCATGGTAGTAATTTTTAAAAAAGAATGGGCAGCTTATCTGACCCCCGTATATGCTTTATTTGAGGGTGTATTTCTGGGCGCCATCTCGGCAACTTATAACAATGCATTTGCAAAAACAGCACCGGGCATTGTAACACAGGCCGTGCTGCTCACTTTTGGTGCAGTATTGGCGATGTACATATTATATCGTTTCCGCATTATTAAAGTGACAGAAAAATTCAGATCCGTAATTTTCATGGCGACGGCAGGGATTGCTATTTTTTATGTGTTGTCGATGGTATTGCGCATGTTCCATGTCGATATCGCTTTTATTCATGAAGGCTCACTGCTCGGCATCGGATTTTCTCTGGTCGTTGTGGTGATTGCTTCCTTGAATTTGCTACTTGATTTTGATATGATCGAGAAGGGCGTTGCAGCCGGTGCGCCCAAATATATGGAATGGTATGGCGCCTTTGGATTGCTCGTTACTATCGTATGGCTTTATCTTGAAATACTCCGCCTGTTATCTAAGTTGGCTAACAGAAGGTAATCAGCGGTCTCCGCCGAGTAAACTTCCGAAGCCACCTAAAATACTTCCTTCCTCCCGGCGGTTACCGAACTGGGGGCTATACTGTATGATACGACTTGCCAGTCGACTAATTGGCAGGGATTGAATCTATACTTTACCGGGACCCCGCATGACGGCAAAGTACAAACCTTCACCACCGAACATCCAGTTGCGGATACCTCGAATGAATTCAATATCAAAATCAATGCTGGGTTGATAAGCAACCACACAGCCAGTATCAATTTTTAAAATTTCTCCTGCCTTTAATTCCTTCTCCATAATATAACCACCCGCATGAACGAAAGCAAGACCGTCGCCATCTAATTTTTCCATGATAAATCCCTCTCCACCAAAAATCCCGGTACCCATTCGTTTTTGAAAGGCAATACCGATACTTACCCCTTTAGCCGCACAAAGAAATGAATCTTTCTGCGCGATAATTGATCCGCCCAATTGCTGCAGGTCCAGACAAATTATTTTCCCGGTATAGGGCGCTGCAAAACTGATTTTTTTCTTCCCCTGCCCTACATTCGTAAATGCTGTCATAAACAAATTCTCTCCTACCAGCACTCTTTTACCGGCATTCATCAAGCGCCCCAGCAATCCGCTCCCCTGCTGCTGAGATCCGTCTCCAAAAATGGTTTGCATTTCGATGCCATCCTCCATCATCATAAAACCGCCGGGCTCACCGATTACTGTTTCCTGCGGATCCAGTTCCACTTCGACACATTGCAATTCTTCCCCATAAATTTTATAATCGATTTCGTGATTGTTGCGCATTTTAAAAGTTTATTATAAAGTTATAATCTTCTGGATGAACGGCTATTTAACAGATGACTTAAAACCAGGAACCAATCCAGGTTTCACTCAGCCCTTTTCCTGCCAGTCTTCTTTTTCTACCTGCTTTATCGATCGAATGCCTGATCAGCGTATAGGGAATCATGATGAGCAGGAAGATCAGGGTGAGCGGCGGTATGCCCATCATCGAAACCCATTTTCCTCCGAAATAGCGGCGCATCGGGCGTTTCAGTCTTTCGGAAATGAGATACATGCTCGGCAGAATAAACAGGGTCATGAAGAAGGCAAAGGTAAGACCGAATATAATCGTCCATGATAGTGGTTTCCAGAATACGGCACTGTCGCCGCCAAAAAATATATGCGGATTGAGTTCGGTGAACAGGCTGATAAAATTAATATTAAATCCGATGGCCAACGGAATCAAGGCGAGTATGGCGGCCAGTGCAGTTAAGAGAACCGGAATAATTCTTGTTTTACCCGCCTGTATTAAGGCCTCCCGCGTTTTCATTCCCCTGGCCCGCAATTCATCAGCGAATTCAATCACCAGAATTCCATTCTTCACTACAATTCCTGCCAGACCAACAATACCGAGACCGGTCATGACCGCTGAGATGGTCATCCCCGTAAAAGCGAATCCAAGCAACACCCCAATGATACTGAAAACAATTTCAGTCAGAATGATAACCGGTTTACTAATTGAATTGAATTGAAGGACAAGAATAAACAGGATCAACATCAACGCAATCAACATGGCCGAGCCGAGAAAGGAAACGGTTTCCTGTTGTTGTTTTCCTTCGCCCGTCTGGGTTATCGAAACATCATCGGTTTGATTCGGAAATGAATTTATAGCCTGCTTCAGCTGTGCGTTTACTGCGGTGGGTGTGTAACCGGTCAGCACATTTGAATAGAGCGTAATGATTCTTTTCAACGCCTTCCGTTTGATACTGCCATAGGTACTCGTGAAATCAATTTTAACCAGATTGGTAATAGGAATCGATTTGATTGCACCGGTTGGTTCCCGGAAAACAATTTTCATATTCAGCAAATCGGAAAGATTATTACGTTGTACTTCGGTATTTCTCAGTTGAATTTTATATTCATCTCTATTATTTTTGATTTTAGAAACCTCTCTGCCGAATAATGCGGTGCGAATCTGCTGACCAATTTGTGCACTGCTTACGCCTTCAATCATCGCGCGCTGACGATCGATTGTGAGCGTAATTTCAGGATTGGTCAGATCCACATCCATTTTCAAATCCTCCACCCCGGGGGTCTGGATTGAATCGAGATAATTTTTCAACGCGGACGCGGTTTTGGTCAGACCATCAAAATTATCGCTGGCGATTTCTATATTTATAGGCGGATCGGTGGGTGGTCCGTTTTGTTCCTGATCCACCGAAACGATTGCACCCGGAATTCCTTTCATTGCTGCCCTGATGGAATCCATAATCGGTATGGTGGCCCTCCCATGGCGTTTTTCGAATTCCACAAAAGAGATCTGCACGCGACCCAGTTCAGGTCGGGTGCTCCGGTCGCCACTGGCGGGATCGTTGGCGCCGATTGCCACGTTCGAGATAACACTTTCCACCATCGGATTGGCCTTACCATTTTCAATACCCAATACTTTGTTCACCCTGCCTTCGAGCAGATGGGTTACAGAGTCGGTGTAGATAACATTGGTGCCCACCGGTAGTTTCAGGTATACATAGATAAAATTCGGATCTCCTTTCGGAAAGAAAACGACGGGAACTTTTCGGGCTATCAGAAATATAAATGAAATAATAAGTAAAATAAAAGTTCCGATAAGGAGCCACACGGGCCGCCAGGCTTTCAATGCCCAACGTAAACCGCTTTCATAATGACGCATGATCCAGGGCAGGTTGCGGTTTTGAAAAGTATGAATCATTCCGGTAAACAGGTAACTGTTCAGAAACATAAGGATGCTGAAAAAAATCAGGATATTCCCCGCAAAGGTGAAATGAAACAGATCCAGTACAATACCCAAAACGAGGAATGTCCAGAAAAGTGGATTTCTGAAAACCCTGGATTTGGAATTTGCATGGTCATCATCTGCATGATTCATAAAATCAACTGCAAAAATCGGATTCATGATAAAAGCGACAATCAATGAGGCGGACAATGTAAATATCAGCATCACGGGCAGATAGATCATAAATTTCCCAATCAGGCCCGGCCAGAATATCAGCGGTACAAAGGGAGCCAGAGTCGTAAGGGTTCCGGCAAGTACCGGGATGAATATTTCACCGGCTGCAATTTTTGCCGCAATGATGGACGTTACTTTTCCCTTTCCTTCTATAAAAATCCGATGCGTATTTTCAATTACCACAATGGCATCATCCACGATGATCCCCAGACCGAACAGTAAGGCAAATAAAACAATGAAGTTGAGGGTTACATGACCGCCGACAATAATATCGGCCAGAGGTAAAAAAAGGAAAGCTACAAACATGCTAAGTGGAACAGACAGGGCAACGAAAAATGCATTGGTTACTCCCATAAAAAACATCAGGATCACAAGCACCAGAATAAAACCGATTACGATTGAATTCACCAGATCGTTAAATGAAGTACGGGTGGTCTTGCTCATATCTCCGGTAATCACCACATCCAGATCTTTTGGAAATTGAGTGGTCTTCATTTCGGCAACGACACGTTTCACTTCATCCGATGTTTCAATTAAATTTTCACCGCTTCTTTTGATAATATTCTGCGTGACCACATTTTTGCCATTCAGGCGGGCAAAACTTTCACTCTGCTTTACCGTATCGATGATGGTGGCAATATCTTTTAAATAAATCGGTGCGCCCGACGTATTACGAAGAACAATCTGCGCAATATCAGAAGCTGTTTTAAACTGCCCCTTCACCTGCAGGGATCTTTTCATATTTCCCACTTCCAATAAACCCCCGGAAATATCCAGGTTCTCACTTGCCACTGCATTGGCAATATCATTGAAAGTAATATTGGCGCTCTGCATTTTGTAATTATCCACATTAATCTGAAACTCACGTTCGGGTGCGCCCACCTGATCCACGCGGTTTATCTGGGTTAGTTCTTCGAGTTTATCTTTCAGGTCGTCGGCAAAAATTTTCAGATGCTGGCCATCGTAGTTGCCACTCACATTGATATACATGATGGGTTGATCCGACAAACTCACTTCCAATACATTCGGCGGAGAGGTCAGATCGGTGGGCAGATCCGGTTTCGCTTTATCAACGGCATCTTTTACTTTTTGCAGAGCCACATCTATTTTTACATCCGTTTCAAATTCCACAATGATAGCCGAGAAATCCTGTACCGAGGTACTGGTGATCTTGGTGATTTTGGCGCCGGCAATTCCTTTAATCTGTTTTTCTATCGGGCGGGTGACAAGGTTTTCGATATCTTTTGGTGAATTGCCCACATAGGTTGTCTGAATATAAACCTGTGAAATAACGATATCGGGAAATTGCTCCTTGGGAGTCGTCACAAACTTATTGATGCCCAGAATCGTGACAAAAATAATCAGCAGGTAAACCGAAGTTTTATTGTTGATAGCCCAACTGGTGGGTTTAAACTCTTTGAATTTTTCTTTAAAATTTTCTAATGCGCTCATAAAAACGAATTCTGATGGTGATGGAAGCTGCTATATCACTGAATTTGCGTGGTGATTGCCTGGTTATCATACAGTCCCTGATACCCCTCCGTGATGATTTGATCACCGGCCTGAATGCCCGATAAAACTTCAACCAAATCACCGTACATCATGCCAATCTGAATGGATTTTTTCTTCGTTACTAAACGGTCACCGTTTTTCACAGCAATCATCACATACTTTCCATTCTCATCATTTTGTAAACTATTCACGGGAATAGTGAGTGCATTGGCGACCATATAATCCTGAATTTTAATCAGGGCCACCTGGTTCGGATAGAAATCTTTTTCAAAAGGAAGTTTGGCTTCGATATAAAATCCCCGGTTAGATGGGTCAATTGTTTTGCCCGTTACTGAAATCTTGGTATTGATTGTTTTATTATTTAACTCAGGAATGACCACTTTCACGTTGCTGCCCACTTTTACTTTTCCCAGATAATTTTCGGGAACCTGTGCAACTGCTTTCAAGTCGGTCGTATTCACAATCCGGATTTGATTGTTGCCGGTGAAAAATTCGCCCAGCCGGATATTAACATCCTCCGCCACACCACGGGTATCAGCGTAGACATTCGTTTGTTCAATTTGTTTATTCACAAAATCTACCTGACGTTGTACCTGGTCCGCCTGATTTTTTGCTGTCACAAGTTCAACTTCGGATCCAATTTGCTGCGCCCATAGATTTTTCCTTCGATTGTAAAGGTCTTCTGCAAACGCCAGTTGTTGTTTGGCTGTCGCCAGCTGCTGTGTTAACAGCGCATCATCCAGTTTTAGCAGCAGCTGACCTTTTTTTACTGCGTCTCCTTTCCTGACAAATATTGCTTTTACCTGACCGCCCGTTCCATTGCGGGGTGTTACAAAAGCTATATTTAATGCATCAATTTTCCCTTGCAAATCGATGAAATGGGCAAAGCTCGCTGCCACCACGGGCTGAATAGCAACGAGTTTAGTTTTTTCTTTTTTAACGGAAGAGGAGTCAACTTTACTCAGTGCCTCTTCTGCTTTTTGGACTTTTGTTGTCAGATCAGCCTGCTGATCCTTTAACTTTTGCAGTTCTTCTTTTTGCTTGGCAACCGGATCGCCGGATTGACCGCAGGAGATTAAAAAGAGGGTGGCGGAGATGATGGCAGAAGAAAATATCTTATTCATGATGTTAGTTGTTTGGCATTTTAAATTTTACCGACGGCATAAAGGAAATTAACCTTAGCTACTACGGCTGTATAGAGTGCATTCAAATAGTTTACCTGTGCTTGTATCAGATCCTGCTGGGCGGTGGATAAATCAGTATTCGTAGCCAGACCGGATTCAAATTTTTTCTTTGTCTGATTATAAACCGATTCTGCCAGTTCCATATTTCCCTTTTGGAAATCCATTGTCTGGATGGCATTAATAAAATCATTTTTCGAATTCGCCACCTGCAGGTTGATATTCAATTTCAGGTTTTCGATTTGATCATTAATCAAAGAGGCATTCAGGCGGGCTTTTTTTAATCGCGCGTCTTTGGCAAACCCACTGAAAATGGGAACATTAATATTTAATCCTACGTACGAAGTAGAATACCATTCCCCGCTTTTAGAGAAAAAATCGTATGTATTATTGTAGGCATTTTTCTGATAGGAACCCGTCAGGCTGGCCGTCGGGTAATAGGCCGATTGGTACCGTTTGATATCGAAATCGCTGAGCATTTTTGTAATCTCCAGACTCTGATAACTATTTCTATTCTTGTAGCTGTTATAGTCAATGTCAATCGGTATGCCGCTTCTCAGTGCTGCTTCATCAAATTCGGTCGTAACAATTACTGAATCAGCAGCTGGCACGCCGATCAGGAATTTAAGTTGAAGAAATCCATTCGTAATACTCGTTTCTGTATTGTGTTTGTCTGTTATCAGATTGGACAGTTGAACGGAGGCTTTATCTACGGCAAGTTTTTCTGCAAATCCGTTCTCATTCATCACTTTAGTGTCATGTAATAACTTTTCTGCGCGGCTGATATTAGAATCCGCAAATTGTACCTGGGTTTTACTAACTACCAGCTGATAATATGTTTTATATACACTGACGGTGAGATCTTCGATCGCTAAGTCTATCGCCTTTTTATAATAATCGAGTGAGCTTTTTCTGGCTTTCAACCCGACAAAAACAGATCCGTCAAATATTTTCTGCGTCAGGGTCGCACCCGCCGAAGCGGCATATTTTGGCTGGAAGCTAACGGCGATCGTTGATCCGGGCGCCCCTCCAAAAAACTGACCCGGCACAAGGGTTACGGGTGTTTGGAAAAAAGCAATCGTTCCCGCTGTACCAGCAACGAGGGGAAGGGCATCGGCCGTAATTTCTTTATTTGACTGTTCCTGAATGGCCAGATTCGTAAGGGCCGCTTTAACGGCGATATTATTTTTCTTTGCCAGTGCAATTGCATCATCTACGGAAAGACTATGTAATGCCTGGGCCTTAGCGAATGCCATTCCGAAAATAGCTGTTGCGATGGTTAATAAAAATCGGTCACAAAATCGTTTGCTCATGTAGAATTATTTTTTGTCTTTCTTTCAAATATTGATCAATCCATTGTTTCCCTTCGATATTACAGACGCTATGCAGGTAGAGCACCGCGAGTTCCTGACAAACCTGATTCATGGAATATTTAGCAGCGGGAAATGCCTCCTGATTAAAAGGCATAAAAGAGGATTCTATGCGGTGACGAACGATCAGATCTGCTGGCAAGCCCGTCCGGTATACGCCTTCACGGATCCCTCTATCCAGATTCTCCCGCACCATGGCAAATAGAAAATGGTATTTATGTTGCCTCAAGCGCTTAAAGGCAATCGGATGATGTTTTTCCAGGTCGTACATGATCTGGGGATTCATGGTTTTCAGCATCTCCTGCATATCGTCCATCGCCAAAAAAATCTCCTGTACGGCGTTTTCGGCGGTGCGGCTGAACGTGCGGCAACCTTCTTCGTTGCGGTTCATCTCCATTTCTAAAACGGCCTCCACGATGGCATCTTTATCAGTAAAAAACTGATAGATGGTTTTTTTGCTGATCCCCAGCTGGGCGGCGATTTCATCCATGGTGACGGAGCGGATCCCGTACTGCATGAAGAGGCTCCCAGCCTTCTCTAATATTCTCTCTTTGTTTGCCATATTTTTTCTCACTAAAGGAGCACAAAACTAAGGAAACTATTTATGTTACCAAAGTTTCCGTCTTGATTTTTTATTCCCCGCCCAGGAAAACCTGGCGTTAAGGGCTATTTCGAGGGTTTTAAACTGTCTGTCCGCTGAATGTTTGATTATTTTTGATACAAACCATTGAATATGAAATTTTCATCCATCGCCGGCAAACTGTTTAAGTACTTCTTACAGGGCCTGCTGATTCTGGCACCAATCACCATCACGCTTTGGGCTGTGCTTTCATTATTCAACTGGATCGATAGCATTTTGCCGAATTTCATTCATAGTCTTTTCCCCCGCCTGGCGCTGGATGAAAATGGAAATCCGAAGCGGGTGCCCGGACTTGGATTCATTGTCGTGATCGGGGTAGTGCTCACGGTGGGATATATTTCGTCCTCGTTTATCGTTAGTAAGCTGGTGGATCTGTTCGATAATATCCTCGAGAAGACACCCGGTATAAAAGTAATTTATACCACCATCAAGGATTTTTTTGAAGCTTTTGCCGGTAACAAACGCAAATTCGACCGTGCCGTATTGGTTTCCATTGAAGCCCCCGATGTGTGGCGAATCGGTTTTATTACCCACCAGGAATTGTCAGAATTCGGATTGGAAGAATATATCTCGGTCTACATTCCGCAATCATACGCGTTCGCCGGCCACTTGTATTTTATTAAAAAAGAAAGGGTACGACTGATTACCGATGTCAGTTCCACGGATGCGATGAAATTCGCGATCTCAGGGGGAGTGACCAATGTCGATGGTTGAAAAGGGTGGTTGGTGGTTGGTTTATGGTATACGGTTTTTGGTATACGGTTTTTGGTTGATGGTTGGTTGACGGTTGACGGTTTATGGTTTATGGTATACGGTTTATGGTGTACGGTTTTTGGTTTATGGTTGACGGTGGTTGGTTTATGGTGGTTGGTTGACGGTGGTTGGTTTTTGGTTTAAAAATTACCGGTAAA
>JAYWCS010000257.1:0-5047 GCA_043780315.1 Bacteroidota bacterium
AACGGAGAGAATCCTGCGGGCCGGAATGTCCTTTGGTCTCGAACCCAAAATGCATGTGAACCAGCTCCATTCCATTGGCGGAATAGAAAAAGGTATTCAGCTGAATGCGGTTTCCATGGATCATCTTGAAACCATGCCGGCAGAAGAAATAGCGAGAATAAAAAAATCAGACTGGAAGGGTTTCTGTACGTTGTTACCCACCGCTGCTTTTTTTCTTCGAATGGGTTTTCCTCCGGCCAGGCAGTTGCTGGATGCGGGCTGCGCGCTGACATTGGCCTCCGATTATAACCCAGGATCTTCGCCGGCCGGCAATATGAATTTGGTGATTGCCCTGGCCTGTATTCAAATGAAAATGTTACCCGAAGAAGCGCTCAACGCCGCTACACTCAACGGTGCCTTTGCCATGGGTCTGGGCAAAACGCTCGGCTCCATTACAAAAGGTAAACGGGCTAATCTGATCATTACTAAACCGGTACCCTCACTCGCCTATCTGCCCTATAGTTTCGGTTCCAGCCTTATTGATAAAGTAATACTGAGCGGCCAATTCATCGGCTAAGCTTTGTATATTGGGCTCAATTCAATGCCTATGCCGACGATCCTTTCAAATAAAAAAAAACCGATGGATATTATTGAATCGGTTACCCGTAGAAGTACTGTTATTACTATCCGGGACAAAAAAGCGGGTCTGGATTTTCTTATCTCCTTTTTTTCCGCTGTTCGTCCGTCCAGAGGAAAAAAAGATCCTGTCAAAAATCTACAGATACTCATCATAAAAATGAAAGAGTATCCGATCCTGCTTTCAAATTTGCACAACGCTTTAATATCCCAGTTTATTCAAACTGATTTTTCAGCAGCACTCACCGAGAGTGGCATTCCGCTCGCCAACGGGTTCTGGCAGGAATTCTTCGGCAGACTAAGGCATAAAATCATTCCGGCTCTCCAAAACGAAAACGATTTTCTGTTTGTCGTTTCGAGAGTATTTTACAGATCACGCGACTACCGATGGGTAGAACAAATCCCACATGAACAGTGGAAAGATTTTTTCGAATCGCTGGGGCTGGCTTTCTCTATGGACGACAAACATATTTTGGTACAGCTGATGCAGTCACTCAAATTACTGAGTTTTCAAGTAGCTAATCTCGGACTGGAAAAAGAAGTGGTTAAACATTTGGCCAGTCACAATATAGATGAGAATCCATTCCTGAATCAAATTGAACTGACTCAGCAAATGGAGAAATCATTTGCCGACGAAGACATGGAATCGCTGAACTCAGCCAGTGAAAAACTACATCAGCTGGCGCGCAAAGGAGTGGATTCCATTGAATATATACGTCAGAATCACTCCAGCAGTGGAACCAGTATTCATCAGACCTATATTCTACTTATCCTGAGTTATAAGTTGAGCCGTATTGAACTCATTACAGATGTCCTGGACGACAATGCCCAATTCAATTCGGGTAATTTCATTTCTTTTTTCAAACTCCTGGTAAAAAACGAAAATACAAAAAACAGTATCCGCGCTTTTCTGTCGCAGTCATTGGGATATGTTGCTTATCAGATTGCCGAACATAAGGGGTCGAAGGGAAGTGATTATATAACCACAAATAAAAAGGAATACAGCAAAATGATGTGGAGCGCTATGAAGGGAGGCGGAGTTACGGCCTTTGTAGCAGTTTTTAAAAATTTGATTACCGGGGTTGAACTGCCCATACTCTGGCACGGACTGGCCTATTCCATCAATTACAGTGTCGGTTTTCTCCTCATTGATGCGACGGGCGGCACACTGGCAACCAAACAACCCGCATTTACGGCAAGCGCGGTCGCAAGTACCCTGGATACAAAAGGCAATACGTACAAACCCAATTTATATAATCTGGCCATTACGGTTGCAAGGGTTTCGCGTAGCCAGATCGCTTCTTTCATTGGAAATCTGCTGATCGTTTTTCCGGGTACCTTTTTATTGGCCTGGATATATGAGCTCATAACCAAAACGAAAATTCTGGAAGGGGACAAAGCAATGGCCATGCTGGAAAGTCAGCATCCCTGGCATAGCCTGTCACTTCTGTATGCGTGTAATACCGGTGTATTTCTTTTTCTTACCGGAATTATTGCAGGTTATGTGCAGAATAAAATTCTTTACGGACGAATCGGCGAACGATTAAAAAATCATCCCTGGTGGCGTGCGAATGCGACTCCGGAAAAAAGGGCGCGCCGATCGGCATTCATCGAAAAAAATGCGGGGGCAATTATTGGAAATATTTCGCTCGGTTTTATGCTCGGCATGTCTTCCATCGTAAGCAAAATTGTTGGAGTTCCTTTTGATATCCGGCATATTACGATCTCCGCGGGCAATGTGTCGGTGGCTTTATACGGACTGGGAATAAGGAATGTGCCTATTGCTTATCTGGCAACCATTTTTTTCGGTGTGCTGGCCATCGGACTACTCAACTTTCTGGTGAGTTTTTCCCTGGCTTTTATTGTTGCCGTGAAGTCACGCGGGGTACTGCTGAAAGAATATCCGGAATTCCTGGGCATACTGGGCCGCTATTTTCTGAAAAGACCGCTGGATTTCATTCGTCCAAGACGGCAGCTTACAGAAGCCGATTGATTTTCTTTTCTTAACATTGTTCAGCCGAATTTTACATTATGACCCCCATAATTGAATGCGTTCCCAACTTCAGTGAAGGTCAGGATCTGTTGATCATCCAATCGATTACAAAAGAAATTGAAATCATACCGGGTGTCCGGCTGCTGAATGTGGATCCGGGGAAAGCGACCAACCGGACGGTGGTAACATTTGTTGGGCCGCCAGCAGCAGTCGTGGAAGCCGCCTTTCAGGCAATCCGAAAAGCCGGTGAACTCATCGACATGACGCGCCACATGGGTGAGCATCCCCGCATGGGTGCAACTGATGTTTGTCCACTCATTCCCGTATCAGGTATAAGTATGGAAGAAACGGCCCACTGGGCGGCGGTTCTGGGAGCGCGTGTCGGCAATGAACTGGGCATTCCCGTTTATTTATATGAAGGGGCACAAAAAAATAAATCGCGCAGCAACTTATCGGTTATACGCGCCGGTGAGTATGAAGGCTTTGCAGAAAAAATAAAAAAGCCGGAATGGAAACCAGATTTCGGTCCGGCTGTATTTGATCAAAAACGTGGCGCTACCGTGATTGGTGCAAGAGATTTTCTGGTAGCCTATAATGTAAATCTCAATACGACTTCCGTAAGACGTGCCAATAGCATTGCCTTCGATGTACGCGAAGCTGGCCGGGTGAAGCGGGAAGGCGATCCGATCAATGGCGTAATCGTTCAGGGTGTTAACGGTGATCCGGTGATGCTACCGGGAACGCTAAAATCTGTCAAAGCGATCGGCTGGTTTATAGAAGAATATGGCATTGCCCAGATTTCGATGAATCTGACTAATATATCCGTGACGCCGTTGCATATCGCTTTTGATGAAGTATGCCGTAAGGCAGAAGCGCGCGGCATCCGGGTAACCGGAAGCGAACTCGTGGGCCTCGTTCCGTTACAATCATTACTCGATGCGGGACGATATTTTTTAAAAAAGCAAAACCGTTCTGCCGGGGTTTCAGAAAAAGAGTTGATCCGAATGGCTATACTAACTATGGGCCTGGATGAACTCGGCCCTTTTAAACCCAAAGAACGAATTATTGAATATCTGCTAAAGGATCCATCTGATGAAAAGCTCGTGACACTGTCTCTCGCGGGATTCGCAGACGAAACAGCTAGCGAGTCCCCGGCACCCGGTGGTGGCTCGGTAGCCGCCTACCTGGGCGCACTGGGTGCATCGATGGGAACAATGGTTGCGAATTTATCGGCGCATAAAAAAGGCTGGGACGAACGATGGGAGATATTCAGTGACTGGGCTGAAAAAGGTTCGTCGTATAAAAAGGAATTGCTTCAACTCGTGGACGCCGATACCAAAGCTTTTGAAGGCATTGTGCGGGCGCGTGCTTTGCCAAAGGCAACGAAGGAAGAGCAGGCAAAACGAACGAAAGCAATGCAGGAAGCAACGTTTTATGCTATTGAAATACCTTTCCGGGTAATGCAAATTGCATTAAAAACGATGGACGTACTTTATGCCATGGCATTGGATGGCAATCCAAATTCCAGCTCAGATGCCGGCGTAGGCGCATTGTGTGCGCGTAGCGCAGTATTCGGAGCTTACCTGAATGTGCGTATCAACGCGAAAGGGTCTGAAAGCGATCAGAAGATCAAAGACATGCTGGACCAGGGAGAAAAAATAAAAAATAATGCCCAGGAAAAAGAAAGAGAGATTCTTGATCTGGTAAGCTGAAGGCCTTTTGAATCAGAAAGGAATTCCAATATTCACATACCCCAAAACACGTTTCCACTGATCGCAGTACATGGCGCTAAGTTCGAGCGGACCGAGTACAAAATGGTAGGTAAAAGTGAGGGCATATCCAGATAGGAAATCAGGCGTATTATAAAACTTTTCTGTATCCACGAAATTATTGAACATCATATTTGCCCTTGCCGTCAGGTACAGATTTCCGTAAATATTATATCTCAATCCGGCTTGCAGCGCCGCCATACTGGTGGAATAAAACGATCCCTCGCGTAATCCGGCAAAGGTAATCTGGTTGTGAAAACTATGGGTGAGTCCCCCGATTGAAAAGTTATTCATGATATTTCCCTTCTGAAAATTAATACCGGATTGCAATTGAAACAGCAGCGTGCTTTTATGGGAAAGGGGAGTATAACTTTCGAAATGAAATATAACCCGGGGATACGGATTGCCAGATGTCACGGTATCCCGATCTAAGGTATTGGTATGCAATTGGATACCCGGATTTTGTGTATACACCCAGTCGCCTTCAATTTCAGTTTTAACCCCTTTCTTCGGATAAATGGGCCGGTCTAGTGAATTGTGATTTAAATAAACATAACTGGTCGGGAAATCATCGGTTCCTTTAAATGACAACGAGGAAGTGATGGAAGGTTTATAACGGGTCCACTCAAAACGGGTTCCGACACCGATTGTCACATCGCGATTGGTGGAA
>JAYWCS010000258.1:0-7841 GCA_043780315.1 Bacteroidota bacterium
GCATTAAACGCATTGCAGTGTTAAAAGAAGCCCTCGACCATCCCTCCCTGGATCCGGAAATCCGGCGCCAGATCAAATCGTTTATAATCGGCCTTCGTGAGAAAGGCCACCAGGTGGAAGAAATTTCCTTCGACCTGCTGGAATATATCGTGCCTGCCTATTATATATTAACGACCGCCGAGGCCTCTTCCAATCTATCCCGTTTCGACGGTGTAAGGTATGGCTATCGGACGGCCGATAAAGACGCCGGATTCCCGGATTTCTACCAGAAAACGCGGTCAGAAGGGTTCGGCCCGGAAGTTAAAAGAAGAATACTGCTGGGCACTTTTGTGCTGAGCGCCGGCTATTATGAGGCCTATTTCAGCAAGGCTCAGAAAGTACGTAAAATTTTAATGGACCGTACAAAATTGATTTTCAACGACTTTGACATAATTCTCAGTCCCACCGTGCCGACCACGGCTTTTAAATCCGGTGAAAAAATGACAGACCCGGTAGCGATGTATCTCGCTGATTTATACACTGTTTACGCAAATCTCGTCGGGATTCCCGGCATTTCCATCCCCCTTTTTTCCCACACAAACGGCATGCCTTTTGGTATCCAGGCTATGACAAACCAATTCTGTGAATTATCTTTACTGGTGTTCGCGGATGAACTCGTCCGGCAACACAGATCCTACGAACTACCCAATTTTTAAAACCGGAAGCATTAAATCCACCCCGGTCTTTTCTCCGTTCTCAATCCATCCATTGAAAAATTTATGATCCGGATTTCCCGAATTGTAAATCTTTAAGAATTAAAAGATGAAAATACTTTTATTGTGGGGCACTCTATTTTTTGGAGCTCTTTTTATCACCCGTGCGAATGGTTTAAAAACAGACAAGACGTTTGTCGCTCTGTACAGCCTGATCGATACCTCAGATGTGAAGAATGGTTTTAAAAATCTTTTTCTTGCCTCTGTGAGCGGTTCCAATGGAGCGCGTTTAAATCCCCGGGCAATCAGCTTTGTACAGGATTTTATGATACAAAACCGGAAAGACATGGACCACATGAAATTCTGGGGTCGCCCTTATTTCAATCTGATTGATGGCATTCTGCGGCAGTATGGTCTTCCAACGGAGTTGAAATACCTGGCCGTGATTGAATCTAATCTGAAGCCAACAGCTCTTTCCAGAGTCGGCGCCGTGGGACCATGGCAGCTGATGCCAGCCACCGCCCGGATTCTGGGATTGAAAGTGAACCATAAAGTAGACGAAAGAAAGAATTATGCAAAAAGCACCAAGGCCGCAGCGATTTACCTGCGCGACCTGTACACCGAGTTGGGTGACTGGCTGCTGGTAATTGCTGCTTATAATGGCGGAACGGGCCATGTTTACAGTGCAATGAGAAAAAGCAATAGTCGTGATTTCTGGAATCTGCAGTATTATCTGCCGGCCGAATCCAGGAACCATGTGAAAAAATTCATTGGTACCCAGTATACTTTCGAAGGACAGGGAAGCGTGACCACGCTTACCAAGGAAGAAGCAACCGATCAGCTTTCGGGTTCTTCGATGTATGTGTTCACGCGTAAGCTGAGTAAAGACGAACTGGCAGGCGCTAAAACGATGAATGTATCGGGGAAATATTTTTCTTCCGTAATTTCAAAATACATTCTGATGGACGGAGCCGAATTCAACCGGTATAATCCGGAATTCGACAGAGTGATGGCCAGCGCCAATAACAGTTATGATCTGAAACTGCCCGCCGATAAAATGGATCTATTTGTATCCAGCAAGTACCAGATTCTGAATGAATCTGTACAGCGTTTACTGGCAGCAGATGGCCAAGATAATGAAGACCGACCCGTTGACGGGATCACGCGTAAATAAATTGACAGCCAATTATTCCAACCCGTTCCGGCTTTACCGGGACGGGTTTTTTATTATCTTTTCGAAAGCGGCCACTTTGAGAAGACATTCTTCATATTCTTTTTCCGGCTCGCTATTGACCGTAATACCGGAACCTGCAAAATAAGCCAGGTATCGATCCGGCGCGGCATAAAGCAAACTTCTGATCACGACATTGAAATCAAAATCCTGATTCGGTTTTACGTATCCCAGCGCCCCGGAAAATAAACCGCGCCGGGTTACTTCGTATTGCTCAATCAATTCCAACACGCGTTTTTTGGGCGCCCCGGTCATCGAACCCATTGGAAAAGTTTTAGCGATCATTTCACTCCAATGCAAACTTTTCAGCGGCCTTCCCTGAATGGTAGAAATCATCTGATGCACCTGGGGGAAGCTGTAAACGCCAAACAATTCTGCCACCTGCACAGAATCCGTTTCACAGATCCGGGAGAGATCGTTGCGAACCAGATCCACCACCATCACATTCTCCGCCCGGTCCTTTTCACTTTCCGCGAGCTCCGCTTTCAGCAAAGCGTCTTGCCGCGCATCGCTCAAATCCCTGGCGGCAGTGCCTTTAATCGGTTGTGAAATAATCAGATCGGCCGTTCGCTTCAGATATCTTTCCGGGCTCGCACATAAAAGGTACCGCTGATCTACCGAATAAAAGGCGGAAAACGGCGCAGGCGAAATCTGGTTCAATGCCCGATATAAGACAAGTGGATCGAGGTGCAGGTCTTCTGCAAAAAATTCCTGGCAGAAATTAATCTCATAACAATCGCCCCGAATAATATGCTCTTGCAACCGCTGAATAGTCAGCAGATATTTTTCTTTCGAAATCCGCGGTTCAATTTGCGCTGCCGGGGCAGGATATAATTTTTCATTTATAGAAGTCTGCTGAATTTCATTCCAGACATCCTCCTGATTATTTCCAAAAAGACCAATCTCAATTTTATCTGTCAACAAAATGACAACGATTTCCGGAACAAAAAAGAACAGATCCGGAAACTGTATTTGATCCGGCAGCAACGAAGGAACCTGTTCGGTTTCTGATTTGAGATCGAAAGAAAAATGTCCGAATAACCAGTCATTGGCCGAAAGTGAAAATTCTTTCAGTTGCGCAAAGGCGTTACCAGCCGAAGCCCGGAGCCGGGATCTTTCGCCCGCGCCCAGCAGGCATTCATAGCTGTGTTCGGCGGATGGGTATGCCTGATTGTCTAAAAAAGAAAAGGTACTAAACCGGGCTGACCAATTTAATACCTGTTGTTTTATTTTATACAGATCAGGAAAAGGAAAAGAAACAAATTGTCGCGTGGCCATGCAGGATAGCCTTATTAGAAATCTTCTTCTTCTTCGTCAAATCCACTGTCGTTGAAGAGATCCATATTTTTAATATCCTCATCGAGTCCCAGTTCATCTTCCTCTCCCTTAGCTACTTTTTTTCCGCCGGGAGCCGCTTTTTTAGTCTTGGACTTCGGTACATCGAATTCGTCAAAATCCGGATCCCACTCCTCCTCTTCTTCGACTTTATCCCACTCATCCACTTCTTCTTCGCCTTCCACATCGGCCTCTTCATCTTCATCCTCATCAGATTTTTTCTTCGTTGTTTTGGATGCAGCTGCCTTGGGTCCTTTCTTCGCAGTAGGTTTGGGAGATTCTACCTCTTCATCGACGTCGTCTTCATCATCATCTTCTTCTTTTGTTTTTTTTGAAGATGGTTTTGCAGCTGGCTTTGATGCAGGTGTGGATTTTTTAGAATCCTTATTCTCCTTATCAGATTTTGATACCATATTCCAATAAGATTAGTTTGTAAAATTTCAGCGAAGTTTTTAATCCGCCAAATTTTTTTCGAAAGAATTTTTCCGGTATCCGGTTTTATAGTTTTTCTATTAATTGATTGCGTCCCGGACCATTCGAAATATACGCCACTTTCACCTTCAGATACTGATCTATAAAATCAATATACGTTTTCATTTCCTTCGGCAGGGCCTCATAGTCTTTGATTGCGGTAATATCCGATTTCCAGCCTTTAAATGAGTCCAATACTGGTTCAATAACGTGCTGCAGCATCTGGAAAGGTATCTCTTCTGTTTCTTTTCCACCAATCCGGTATTTCGTACACATTGCCAGCCGATCGAAGTCGTCCAGCACGTCAGACTTGGTCATCACCAGCTTCGTCACCCCGTTGATCATACAGGCGTAACGTAGCGCCACCAGATCGATCCAGCCACAGCGGCGTGGCCTGCCGGTGGTTGCTCCAAATTCGCTACCCGCTTTGCGGAGCAGATCTCCCGTAGCGTCTTCCAGTTTGGTCGGGAACGGGCCGCTGCCCACCCGTGTACAATAGGCTTTGGTTACGCCGATTACTTCCCGAATCTGCTGGGGAGCCACGCCAAGTCCGGTACATACACCGGCAGAAATCGTATTGGAAGAAGTGACAAACGGAAACGTACCAAAATCGACGTCGAGCATACTGCCCTGAGCGCCTTCAGCCAGCACTTTTTTACCCTGTCTGAGTTTTTCATTAATGAAATATTCTCCCTGGACGATTTTAAAGGCACGCATGAATTCCAGCGCTTCAAAAAACTCTTCTTCCATTTGGGAAATATCTTCCTGGAAATGCATACCGTCCAGAATCACCTGATGTTTTGCCTTCAGGCGCGCGTAATGCGTTTTGAAATCCGGATCGAGCAGGTCGCCCACGCGCAGTCCGTTCCGGCCTGTTTTATCCATATACGTGGGGCCGATTCCTTTGAGTGTTGAACCAATCTTATCATGTCCCTTTGAAATCTCAGAGGCTTTATCCAGCGCCCGGTGAGTCGGAAGAATAATATGGGCGCGCTGGGCGATATATAGGCTCTTGCGAAAATCAACCCCAAAAGATTTTACTGTTTCACATTCTTTTTTCAGCGTGACCGGATCCAGCACTACACCATTGCCGATCAGGTTGATCGCATTTTCATGAAAGATGCCCGAAGGAATCTGATGAAGTACCACTTTTTTATCATTCACATATAAAGTATGACCAGCGTTCGGGCCACCCTGAAAACGCGCAATCATGTCGTAGCGCGGAGCGAAATAATCTACAATTTTACCCTTCCCCTCATCGCCCCATTGTAAGCCTAAAATAACATCAATCATCAGTTAATGATTTGCAGAATTTATAGAAAAGGGCAAAAGTAATGGTTAATTGTTAATTGTTAATTGTTAACGAAAGACCGAATGGTGGTCAGTTATTTGACTGTCTCGGTGACTTCCGTATCGAAGCGGTCGACCGAATGAATACCGTTCAGTTGTTTGATCCGCCGCACCAGTTCGTCGAGCTCTTCCTTATCATGCACATAAACTTTGATGCTGCCCTCAAATAATCCTTCTTTGGCTTCTACGGTGAGCGCGTTAATATTGATCCGGAGCTCTCCCGAAATCAGGTTCGTGATTTTATTGATGACCCCCACATCGTCCAGGCCGATAATGCGCACCCCCGTGAGAAAAGAAATTTCTTTATTTTTTGCCCATTTAGTTTTTACAACACGGTGACCATAACTCGAAAGCAGGCGCGTCGCATTGGGACAGTTCGTACGGTGGATCGTTAGACCCTTTCCAGTGGTCACAAAACCGAATACATCATCCCCCGGAATCGGTTTACAGCAGTTGGCGAGGGTGTAAACA
Organism: Bacteroidota bacterium; assembly: GCA_043780315.1. Lineage (GTDB taxonomy): Bacteria > Bacteroidota > Bacteroidia > Chitinophagales > Chitinophagaceae > Puia. Next base: position 5,551 of record JAYWCS010000258.1, read on the forward strand.
ATCTTATCGCTGCTTTCTCCAAAAATGATCAGCTCGGTATCTTTTCGCTGATTGGGAGTGAAAGTCGTTTCGGGTTTTGTTTCGATTAATGCCTTCGGAGGTTTGGGCGGTTCCAGCCGGTCGCCGAGCAGTTGAAATTCTTTCAGTTCTTTCAGATCGATATTCTTTACCGCCACCTGGTAAAAAAAATCGAGTGAAGAATTCATTTTATAAAACCCGATCAGAGCTTCAATATTATGCTGGTTGTAAGCCGCTTTAAAATTTTCGAGTTTTTTCTGAACAATATATTTCCCTTCATCAGCGATTTTGCGCTTTTCTTCTTTGAGCGCATCTTTCACTTTACTCTTTGCCTTGGCCGTCACCACATAATTGATCCAGTCTTCGGTCGGTTTTTGTTTACTGGACGTAATAATTTCCACCTGATCGCCACTGCGCAACTTATGGCTGATCGGCACCAGTTTATGGTTCACTTTGGCACCGATACATTGTTCCCCGATTTTACTGTGAATAGAAAAGGCAAAGTCCAGTGCCGTGGATCCGAGCGGCAGCATTTTCACGTCGCCTTTCGGGGTATAGACATAAATATCTTCAGCCAGAAAACTGGTTTTAAAATCCTGCAGGAAATTGATGGAATCATTGTCCTCCATCGTAAGTACTTCCCGGATCTGCTGAAACCACTTATCGAAACGGCTTTCATCGCTGGTGCCTTCTTTATATTTCCAATGCGCTGCCAGTCCTTTCTCCGCAATTTCGTTCATGCGTTTGGAGCGGATCTGTATTTCCACCCATTTCCCCTGCGGTCCCATCACGGTGGTATGCAGCGCCTCATAGCCATTCGACTTTGGGTTACTCAGCCAGTCGCGCAGTCTTTCGGGCGAAGGGGTATATTCATCTGTAATGATCGAATACACTTTCCAGCATTCCGCCTTTTCTCTGTCCGGCGGCGCGTTGATGATGATGCGGATCGCAAAGAGGTCATACACTTCTTCAAAAGAAACTCCCTTCTTGCGCATTTTGGTCCAGATGGAATGAATGCTTTTCGGGCGGCCGTAAATTTCGAAATCGAACCCCGCATTTTCCATCTGTTCGCGCAGCGGTTTGATGAATTCGTTGATATAGCGGGAGCGTTCTCTTTTTGTTTCCGAAAGTTTACGGGCGATTTCTTTGTATTCCTCCGGCTCGAGGTATTTCATTGCGAGATCCTCAAGTTCGGTCTTGATACTGTAGAGCCCCATACGATGGGCCAGGGGTGCAAAAACATAAACTGTTTCCGAAGCGATTTTAAGCTGTTTTTCGCGTTTCATGCTGTCGAGCGTGCGCATATTATGCAGTCGGTCGGCCAGTTTAATCAGAATGACGCGGGGATCGTCGGTGAGTGTGAGGAGGATCTTTTTGAAATTCTCCGCCTGCTGCGACGCATTGACGTCGATCACGTTGGCGATTTTCGTGAGGCCATCTACGATCCGCGAGATCTCACTGCCAAAATCGCGTTCAATATCTTCCAGCGTGATATCGGTATCCTCCACCACATCATGCAGCAGGGCGCAGATGGTGGAACGAACGCCGAGGCCAATTTCTTCCACGCAGATCATGCTCACGGCCAGCGGATGCAGAATATAGGGTTCCCCGCTTTTGCGACGGGTGGTTTTATGTGCTTCGGCAGCCATTTCAAAGGCGTCCCGCACATGCTCTTTATCCCCGGCTTTTAATTTTGGTTTTAAAGAACGTAAAAGAGCCCGGTACTCTCTCAGAATCAACCTTTTTTCCTGGTCTTCCGTTAAATTATACTTCGGAATTGCCAATACAGTATCCATTCCAACGAATTTACGAATAAAAAGGCTGAACGATTACCAGATCCCCTTCTCGTTCATAGTTAACCGTAGCGGGTAAATGGGGTAAAGATTTCCTAAAGCATTCACTTTGAACCGTAAACCGAAATGACTTAATTTCGCGCCATTGCTACAGCAGAGAAAGCGGGTGTGGCGAAATTGGCAGACGTACCAGACTTAGGATCTGGCGCCGTGAGGCATGCAGGTTCGACCCCTGTCACCCGCACAAAAAAAGACCGGTCGTTGATCGACGGGTCTTTTTTTATGACCGCCCCGGTCAAGATGATCGTGTTGGACCCGGCAACTTGCCCCTGGAAGCATGATTTCTACTTGATTTGTCGTAGTTTTGCAGCCCGTTTGCAGAAAGCGAAACTTCGCCCAAGAGCGGCTACTTTCTATAAAAAATAATATATGTCTACCGTTACCAGAGAGAATATCGGTTTATTGAATGATAAGATCACC
>JAYWCS010000259.1:0-2916 GCA_043780315.1 Bacteroidota bacterium
ATGATCACAAAAAAACTCCGGCGTGCCAAAATACCGCGAATCAGAGCCGTATGGTATTCCAGCAAACCCACACCGTTCGCTCTTCCCACAGAGGCAATCATGATAAAAGCCAGGAATAGGAACAGGCCCATATTCTTTATATAGAAGGACCGAACAATCGTTTTAAAAATAATATTTAGCTGCGGGCTCATGAAATGATTTGAATACTTCCCTTTTCAATTGATAGTCTTCGTTCATTGTGCAGACTTCCTTTTTCGAATGTCTGGTGAGAACTGAAAAGAAAGCTACTTCCGAAATCATTTTGATACTCATTCATGAGTGCAGGTAAGGTTGCCAGCATTTCCTGATCCAGGTTCGCCATGGGCTCGTCCAGGATGATGAGCGGCGATTGTGCGCAGAACGCGAGCAAAAGCGATAATCTTTTCAGCATGCCACTGGAATAAGTGGCGCTCGGGGCATTCATGAAATTCTTAACGCCAAACTGATAAATGAGCCGATCCATTTTGGGTTGAGGCACTCGCAGTACATCCTGATAAAAATGAATGAGTTCAGCGCCGGTGATCATTTCCGGGTAAAGTGGTTCAGCCTCTGACCAACTGATCAACTTTCGAAATTCTTTGGGGTATTTAGTGATATTAATCTCATTTAGTGATAACTCCCCTTTAAATGGAAGAAGTCCTGCAATAACTTTTAGCAAAGTTGTTTTTCCTGAGCCGTTTGCACCCTGCAGCCAATAGATTCCTTTTCCGAGCTCCAGATTCTCAATATCAAAAACCAGATGATTATTATATTTCTTGCTGACCTGCGAAAATTTAAGCATGTGCAAACAAGATAAATTCTTAAAATCTAAAATTTTAGTTAAAAAGGATGATTTTTAAAGGACTACAGGTGATTGGCACTCAGGTAAGGGAAGTTCTTCCATTACAACATGATTCACTTTTTGCTCACATGCAGATTGTCTTTGATATGAAAGCGAAGCCGTAATAAAGTGTCTTCGCCAGCATAGTCAACGCCGATTCTCGGCGAGACGAAGATTAGCCATCATTCTTCACAATACTCAGGGAGGCGTCGGGGATATTCACCCTCGTATCTTCCTTCAATCGTTTTATTCTGTCTTTACTGGCCATTTTCGATAACGCTAATAAATCAATTAACGCTGTTCAGTAACATTAGTCCATTTTAGAATAGAATATCAAAAAAATATTTTTTGTACCGTTTTTCCAGTTAACCAGGCAATCATTTCAGGAAGTTAGGACGCAGAACCGGAATTGATTTCATGGAGTTTCTTTTTTACCACATCAGCCGGATATTTTAAAGCAAGCCTTCTTATTTCATAACTAAATTCCTTGAATGTTTCCTCCCACAACTCCGCTTCCTTTGCTGTATATTCATAGAAACCCTTCCCATTGACGACCCCCTTACCGCCCGCCTGTACGATATCATTAATCAGCTTCGGCATGTCTTTACTATTGTTGAGTGTGGGGAATAAATCCTTTATTACGTTATGATAAGCGGGCACGCCGGTTAAATCCATCCAGCGGAAAACGCCTACCAGCGTCATCCAGTAACCGGCATTGTTACGACAGGCTCTGTCAACATCTTCAACCGATGCATAGCCGTTTTCAACCAGGGAAAATGCTTCCCTGTACAAAGCATACATCAGCCGGTTGGATATAAAGCCTCTGATATCTTTTTTCACCAGGGTCGGTTCCTTGCCCCACTGATGTGACAACTCATACAGAAATTTTCCCGCTTCCGCATTACTTTGTTCACCACAAATGATCTCCATGAAACGCGTTGTATGCGAAGGTTCAGCCCAATGCAAACCAAAAAATCTTTCGGGGTGACTCGTTTGGTTCTGTAAAATACTGATGGGTATGGCCGAAGTATTACTTGCCAGTAATGAATGAGATGAAATGACAGATTCGATTCTGGCGTATACAGCCTTTTTAATTTCCAGGCTTTCGATCGTGCATTCAATAACCAATTTACAGTTCGCCAGTTTGCTGTAATCCTCCGTTATAATCAGGTTTTTAAAAAATGATGCCGGCTCCCGATCTACCAAACCCTCTTCAAAAGATTTTTCCAGGTGGGCCATTATTCTTTCTTCGGCATGAATGAGATCCACTGGTATGGGTGCCACCGCAATTACTTGGTGGCCGGCTATCAGCAGGCACGTAGTTATGCTGCAGCCCATCAAACCAAATCCGACGATTCCGATTTCCATTTCCGCCACTTCCTGACTGCTTAGTCCCATACTAATATTTTTAAAATGATTTATCAGATTCCTACTTGCTGAGCGAAAAAATTCTTGCAGCCTGGTTATTTAATCCGAATAATAAAGAATTATTTATTCCCTGAAGCGATCGTACATCCCCCCGGACATTGATACCCGATTGAACCGGTTGCATAAATGTAAAATTTCCTTTGCCATCCCCGGTAAGTACCGTCCCGTGATTTGCTCTGTATCTTCCATATCGGATTCGGGTCCATGAATTATTTCCGGCAAGTACCAAATCCTTTTTCCCGTCATTATTTACATCGACGGAAGTGATCGCATACACCGGTGCGAACTGGGCCTCGATTGGCAACTCATGTTTAATAAATCCACCAGCACCTGTATTTTCCAGGTAGAGGGTTCTCATTTCGGAAGCCTTCAGCAACTCTGCATCTTTTAATTGTTCGGGTGAAAACAAATCCTGTATCGTTGCGTCACTATAGTCCTTATAAGCAAGGAATTTCTTTTTTAAACCCGGTATCTGACTGGTCAGATCATCGCGCGAGATTGCAGGATAGGATACGCCATTTATATAATAGCAAAATATCGGATCAAGGGTTCCATTGTCATCGAAGTCCTTATAATATAAGCTCACGGGTTCTTTTTCGCTGGCGTGAAACTGCGTATTTAAACCCATG
>JAYWCS010000260.1:0-6541 GCA_043780315.1 Bacteroidota bacterium
TGCCAGGGAACAATATTGGAATGATGTTCCATTGTACTGATGATAATTTCATCACCGCACTGAATATTTTTTCTACCCCAGGCATATGCTACCAGGTTGATTCCTTCTGTGGTTCCCCGGGTGAAAATAATTTCTTCCCTGGAACCGGCGCCAATAAAGGACTTTACCGCATCGCGGGTTAATTCAAAAGACGCTGTTGATTCTTCGGCCAGCGTATGTAACCCCCGGTGAATATTGGCGTTGATATTTTCGTAATAATTTGAGAGCGCATCAATAACGCACTGGGGCTTTTGCGAAGTAGCGGCGTTATCCAGATAAATCAGCGATCTTCCTTTCACCTCACGGTTCAATATGGGAAATTCCTGCCGGATGGCACCGATGTCCAGCATCTGGGAGATCGTGATGGGGGCGTTCATAAGCTATGAGTTTCTAATCGATGACTTATCAGCTGTTCTACATAGGTATGCAGCGCAGGTAGTTTAATCTGCTCCAGAATATCTGCTGCATACGCACTGAGTAACAGATTACGTGCTACATTTTCTGATATACCACGTGATTGCAAATAAAATAATCCTTCTTCATTGAGACGGCCAACCGTACATCCGTGCGTGCATTTGACATCATCAGCAAAAATCTCCAGTTGCGGCTTGGTATTTACGGTACTTGTGTTTGAAAGCAGAATATTTTTATTACTCTGATAGGCATTCGTTTTCTGCGCCAGTTGTCGCACAAATATTTTTCCGTTGAACACGCCCGTTGAATGATCATTTAATATGCCTTTGTATAATTCGTTACTCAGACAATTGGGTTTAATATTGTCCACCAGCGTATGGTTATCAATATGACTATGACCCGATTGAAAATATAAACCAAATAAATGTGCCTCACAATATTTTGCATCCAACACCACATTCAGATTGTTCCGCACGAGTCCGCCATTTAGTGAAATCGTTACGGCATGCGTAAAACTCTTACCCAGCTGCCTGATATGCGTGGTGCTGACCTGATTTGTTTTTGAACCATCGTTCTGAATTTTATAATATTCCAGTCGGGCATCCTTTTCAACAATGATTTCCATTACCTGATTGGTAAAACTTTCATTGGATCCCAGCGTGTAATATGTTTCAACCACCTGCACCTGCGAACCTCCCTGTACGTACATCAGGCTGCGGGGCTGTGAAAGAATATTTACCGAACGGGCATCGGTGATATGATAGATATACAAAGGATATTCAGAGCGCCGGCCTTTGGCCACATCGATAAAAACAGCTCCGTGTACAAAGGCGGTATTCAAGGCATTGATGCCATCTTTCAGATATTGTGAACTATCTCCCAGCCATTGCGATACAACTTCTTTAAACCCATTTTGCGCTGCTTCTTCCAACGCCTGTATCTGTATCCCTTCAGAACGTATTTGGGATAACGCAAATGAATAAAAACCATTTATAAAAACTAATTCATCTGCCTGCTCATGTCCCGGCAGACGAAGCGACTGCAGGTCTTCTACTAGAATCGAAGCTGTAAGCTGATCTGAAGGAAGCTGAAACTCTTTGTTAAATAAACCAGCCACCCGTGTGTATTTCCATTCCTCGTGTTTTGCACCGGGAATACCCATGGTAGACAAAGCCTGAAATGCATTCCCACGCAGTCTGTCGAGCCCGCTCTGATCTTCATGAGGCTGTAGCTGGTCGAATCTCTCTTTAAAATAGGCGATCGTATTCATGATGATATTTGATCCTGCTGATTATACAGCTTCTGCGATGTTTTCATTTTTAATAAAATCATACCCTCTTTCCTCCAGTTCAAGCGCCAGTTCTTTCGGGCCGGATTTCACAATTCTTCCATTGTATAAGACATGCACATAATCGGGAACGATATAATCCAGTAAACGCTGATAATGCGTAACCAACAAAATCGCGTTGTTTTTATTGCGGAGCTTATTAACACCGTTTGAAACGATTCGAATGGCATCGATGTCCAATCCGGAATCTGTTTCATCCAGAATAGCCAGTTTTGGCTCCAGCATGGCCATTTGAAAAACTTCATTTCGTTTTTTCTCTCCTCCGGAGAATCCTTCGTTCAATGCGCGGCTCAACAAGGTTTGTTCAATATTCACCAGGGCCATCTTTTCTTTCATACGCTTCAGAAAAGTCACTGCATCCAGCGCTTCTTCCCCCCGGTATTTGCGTACTTCGTTTACGGCGGTCTTAATGAAATTAATCGTATTTAATCCCGGAATTTCGATGGGATACTGGAAGGCGAGAAACAATCCTTCCGCTGCCCGTTGTTCAGGCGACATATCGAGCAGGTCCTTACCCAGGAAATTAACGGTGCCGTCCAGCACTTCATAATCTTTTCTGCCGGCAAGCACGGAAGCCAGCGTGCTTTTACCGGAACCATTGGGTCCCATGATCGCGTGAACCTCTCCGGGCTTAATATCCAGATTGATTCCGTTTAATATTTTTTTCCCTTCAATTCCTGCATGCAAATTCTGAATCGTCAACATTTTTTTTACTTTATTTAAAAATCGATTTTTATCATTTCGGCTGACTGCCGACATTAAAAACAACATTCAAATTATCCAACGCTTCCTTCCAGACTAATGGCCAGTAATTTCTGCGCTTCGATGGCAAACTCCATGGGCAACTGGTTCATGACTTCTTTTGCAAATCCATTAATAATCAAGGCCACTGCCGTTTCAGAATCAATCCCCCGCTGGTTGCAGTAAAAAATCTGGTCTTCTCCGATTTTGGATGTCGTGGCTTCGTGTTCCACAACGGCCGTATTATTTCTTACTTCGATATATGGAAACGTATGCGCTCCACATTTATCACCCAGGAGCAGAGAATCACACTGGGAATAATTTCTTGCGTTCATGGCATTCTTACCAACATGCACCAGGCCACGATAACTGTTATTGCTAAAGCCTGCTGAGATACCTTTCGAAACGATCCGGCTCCGGGTGTTTTTCCCCAGATGCATCATTTTAGTTCCGGTATCTGCCTGTTGATAGTTATTGGTTACCGCAACGGAATAGAATTCACCCGTAGAGTAATTTCCTTTTAAAATAACACTGGGATATTTCCAGGTGATGGCAGAACCAGTTTCCACCTGTGTCCAGGATATTTTGGAATGGTCCCCCTTACATATCCCTCGTTTAGTTACAAAATTATATACGCCGCCAAGCCCTTTTTTATCCCCCGGATACCAGTTTTGAACTGTTGAATATTTAATTTCCGCATTTTCCATCGCCACCAGTTCAACCACGGCTGCATGCAATTGATTCTCATCCCGCATAGGAGCCGTACAACCCTCCAGATAGCTAACGTAGCTGCCCGCTTCTGCGACAATAAGTGTTCTTTCAAACTGACCGGTATTGCCGGCGTTGATTCTGAAATAAGTGGATAATTCCATCGGGCAACGGACACCTTTGGGTATATAGCAAAAGGAACCATCACTAAAAACGGCCGCGTTCAGTGCTGAAAAATAATTATCTGTAATTGGAACCACGGAACCCAGGTACTCCCGGATCAGCTCCGGGTGTTCCTGGATCGCTTCGCTCATAGAACAAAAAATGATACCCAATTCTGCCAGCTGTCCTTTGAATGAAGTTCCAATGGAGACACTGTCAATCACCGCATCTACGGCAACACCTGTTAATCTTTTCCGTTCATCGAGTGAAATACCCAGTTTTTCGAAGGTTCTAAGGAGCTCGGGGTCAATCTCATCAAGATTTTTCGGATTTATCTTCTGTTTCGGCGCAGAATAATAAATAATCTCCTGATAGTCGATCGGCGGATGTTTAATGTTTGCCCAATCCGGCGAGGCCATCGTCAACCAGTGTCTGTAAGCCTTTAGCCTCCAATCCAGCATCCACTGGGGTTCCTTTTTCTTGGCTGAGATGAACCGGACAACATCCTCATTCAGGCCTTTGGGAGCTTCATCAGCTTCAATATGGGTAATGAACCCATATTTGTAATCGCTAAACACCGTTTTTTCTATCGTACTCAGGTCATCTTCAGCTCCACGGGATTTAGTTTGAATGAGGTCTGTGTTCATTCTGCAAATTTAAGAAACGGTTTATACTAAAAAGTATAAACAGGTAGATTTCTTTACCATTTTGAAAGAAAATGGCCTAATTTCAGCTAATATCCCGGAATAAATTGTCTCAACCCAAACGAAGCGGCCTTCTTTTAGGAAAAAGAATATCCTCGGCAGTTTCGTATCCTTCCTCGGCAACGACTGAAAGCCTTTTTTCCACTTTTTTTTGCCGGAGCAGATGATATACAACCAGAGCGGTTATAATTATTCCTGCAGCAAATACGATCTTTTTGGTTTTCATCTGTTAAATTCCTTACAATGATCCGTTGAGCGGTTTCAAGTGATATAACCGATCTAAAAATCATGCCCAAAATTAATTTTCCTTTAATATGCGGCAAACTTATTAATTACATTTATACGCCAATGTGTTTCAATAAAAATCTATAACACGTATATGTCATCCCAGTATAAAGCATTCCCCTTTTATCATAAACTGGCTTCTGTATTGATCAGCCTGATCGCGATCGGCTATCTGGTGATACTGGGAAAAGAATTATTGAGTCCCCTTATTTTTTCCTGTTTGTTCTCAATTTTATTGTTACCGCTGGCAAATTTTCTGGAAAAAAAATTCCGGTTTAAACGCGGACTGGCATCCATCCTGTCTGTCGTCTTACTGCTCGCCGCCATTTCTCTGATCGTATACATTGTTGCCATGCAGATGACCAGTTTGGCCGACGACTGGCCTCAGTTTAAAATGCAGCTCAATAATGCGCAGACCGACCTTCACCATTGGGTTGCCCAGAAATATCATATCAATGCGACCAAGCAACTGACGCTGGTAAAATCGGCTACCAGTAAAGTACTCGACTCCGGAACGGCCGTACTCGGAGTTACTATTGTTTCTGTTTCCAGCATCGTGCTTTTCGTAGTTTTTACATTTATCTACAGTTTCTTTTTTCTTACCTACCGCCGGCTGATCATGCATTTCCTGGTATCCGTTTTTCTGGAAGAAAATTCACTGGTCGTGCACGAAATCATTGAACAGGTTCAGGGAATTTTGCGGAAATATATTATCGGGCTATTTATCGAAATGTGTGTGGTGGCAACTGTCGTGTGCCTGGCTTTATGGGCACTGGGCATCAAATATGCTATCCTGCTGGGACTCATCACGGCTTTACTTAATATCATTCCCTATATCGGCATTTTTGCCGCTATGCTCCTGAGTGTCGTGATTACTTTCGCCACAGCTGCCGCAGCCGGCAAAGTCCTGCTTGTTGCCATCACACTCATCGTCACCCACTTGGTCGATAGCAATATTTTATTGCCGGTTATTGTGGGATCAAAAGTTAAAATCAATCCCCTGATTACCGTGCTGGGCGTGGTGATTGGAGAAATGTTCTGGGGCATTTCGGGAATGTTTTTATCTATTCCCGTGATTGCTGTGTTGAAAATTATATTTGACCGGATTGAAAGTCTGAAGCCCTGGGGAATATTATTGGGCGAAGAGGAGAAGGGTTCTAACCACCGGGTAGTTCCCGCCGTAGAAGAAACAGCGGCATCAGCAGAGGAGACAAAGTCCAATATCTGATCATGATGCGCCACTGCTAAAATTTAGCTGCCGCGGCATATTCCTTAAATGCCTGAATGGTTTGCTGCAGCGTTTGCTCCATTTCCTTTTTGTCGAGCAATTCAACCTGATAAAGCCCATTGGCATGAATGGTGACGAGTATCTCATGAGTTGTACCGCTTGCTATATAAGGATTCTGGCCGACAAATGCAGGATGCATCGCATGATCCAATACTAATTGATCAACTTGCACCCGAGTCAAATCATGCATTTTAACCGACATCTTTTGGAATTTCTCCGAAGTTCTTAAAATTTTGTCTGATTTTACTCCGGTCGGATAGGTCTTTTTGTAAACCAATTGTTAATTACTCTCCTAATAAAAGAAACCGGTTTTGGGGATAAACTCCTGCCCGGACCGTTTTTTAAACTGCCAAAATTATTCAGGAAGAAGTAACTTTACTCAATGGCAGTCTTGAAAAATGTACAGTTTTCGAAGTTGATCAAAGCCGAAGGACGCTTGAGGGAATTTAATTTCCGCAAGAGTAATGGAATCGCAGGTCCTATTTATCATGTAGACGTTAGTGATGACCGGGGGAATCGGTATTATATCAATCTTCAGCTGGAAGACAATACCTGGACAGTACAGGAAAAAAATATAGCTCCCTGGATAAAGGAAGCCATTCCTCATTTTCATCCTTCCATTCAGGAACAGGAAGGGTAATTACTAACCTGTCTTTATTTGCGGCACAACTCGCATTGAAAATAAAAACGCCCAAAATGAAAAGTTCACTTTAGGCGTTCCTTTTACCGGCCAATTATAATGAAGCCATGTCAATGACGAAGCGATACTTCACGTCGCCTTTCAACATCCGGTCGTAAGCGGTGTGAATGTCCTGAATGTTGATGAGTTCAATATCCGATTCAATATTATTC
>JAYWCS010000261.1:0-2026 GCA_043780315.1 Bacteroidota bacterium
CGGATCTTTTTTTATGACTTCTTCACATTCTATTTGTTCATCGGCCGTCATGGTCGGCTGCACACCATATACCGGCGTCCATTCCAAGAGCTTTTGTTCCGTCAGGGAGATCACCGATTCATAGCTGATGCCGGTCAGGCTATCAAGCAAAACGATATACGCTTTTCGTTCAACGGTATCCCCGGAATGAAATGCATACACGGCTTCCTTCGCGGGTTCTTTTAAAACGATGGATACAAAACGAGTGCTGGTATAAGGCAGTTCTTTTTCTTTTCGAAGAATAGATACGGCCTGAAGAATTTCATCCGACATGAGCGGATGCAGGGGATGTACACTGTTCATACAATAATAATTTACATGCTTGAAAAATCAATGGTTGATTTTCATATAGCAAACGCATCGTAAATACTATTTCAGCTGCTAGAAATCGGGTCTGAATAATTCTTCAAAAGATTGATCGGCTACATATTCTGTAGCATGCGCAATACGGTAGTCTATTACTTTCAAAGATAATTTTTGCCAAAGGCCGAATTCAATATCAAAACGTCCCAGAATCGTATTTAACCGATACGGAATATTTTCTGACCGCCAGCAATCGGCATAAGCCTCCTTCAAATTACCGGATTCATCCATCATGTCCTGCAACAGTCCGTGGCAGGGATATGTAACATCGTAATAAACAAAATCATTTTTCTTTTTTCCCAGCATGGATTCATTCCACCGGTCGCAGATTGTTTTGGCCCATACGAAACGGGTGGCCGAATAATGTAAAAGCCGGGCAGACACCAGCAGGGTTTTAATAAAGGCACTGTCGTCCTTTTTATTCGTTTTTGCCAACGCGCTCAGCAGCCAGGTTTCGGCGGCCTCACTTTGTTTTCTGGCCAGCCGGAAATCCACGATCTGTGCATTTGTCTGCGCGAGATAATAAGCAGAAAACGGATTCGACCAGCTTTCGATGATCGTGCCTTTGGGCAGGTGATTCGTGTTTTTCTGCAGACAGTTTTCGAGTGTCGAAATAGTCTGGGCCAGACAAATAAACGCCTGATTCATTTCTTCCTTTGCTCCCGGAAATAGGATTCTGCTGTAGTCGGCGGTGAATGTTTTCTTATCTGGTACGGTCCCCTGCCAGGCGCCGATGCAACCATAGGCCATGAAAAGCCAGGACGGACGAATAAAAGGTTCCACCGCATCGGTCCACACCGAAGTGATGAAGCCCAGTGTATTATTTTTCATTCCTGCCTGCAGGCAATAATCAATATTATCATAAGTATAATCCGATGCAGGATAAACATGTCCCCAGCCGGAAACAGCGGGCTGTATGAAGAAGGGTTTTTTCTCTTTTAAAACCGGATCCAGATAATAGTGAATGCTCGCGGTATCGGGCGTGTATTCCCAGATTACCGGAATCACTTCTTTGGGCATGCGGGTCATGATGTCCGGATAGAAACTATTCATATCGGTCCAGGCTAACACCGTTTTCCCGTATTGCTTTAGTTCATGCTGTACAAAGTCCAGGTGGCGCAGCCAGAGCGCTTCCGAACGTACCGCTGTATCGACATCGGTACTAATCCGGTTGGTTTCCCAGGTTTCATCGAATCCGACGTGTATGAACGGACTGGGGAAAAGTTGCGCATATTGCTTTATCCAGTTTTTCAAAATCGTTGCGACGGCGGGATTTCTCGGATCCAGTTCTTCGCCATAATGCCCTATACCCAAGTCGGCATAGGTTTCCAGTTTCAGCAGGTCATGGAGATGCCCGTAAAATGCAACAAAGGGAATTACATCCATATGTCTTTGCCGGCCATAAGCAATAATTTCTTTGATCTGCTCCTGGCTGTATCCTGCCTGCTCGTTCATGGCAGCATAGCCGTTCATATTAATACTGACTTCATTATAAAAATAATACTGATTGGTTTTCCAGCGAGCCAGAAAATCAATCTGCCTTTTGATTTCCTCTACGCTGATGAGCCCCCCGTGAGCAAAATCCATCATCACCCCGCGATAGGGCAACGCCGGCTGATCTTCC
>JAYWCS010000262.1:0-36687 GCA_043780315.1 Bacteroidota bacterium
AATAATCTTGTAGGAAAGTTTACTGTGCCGGGTAGGCAGTAGTTCCATGATCAAACATATCTAAACCACCGGGTCCGGTTTCACCGGCGGCTTCAACGCGCAGGCTAAACGGATGTGGAAGTTTAAGGATAAGCCACATCATGACATAAGTAACCACAAAGGTTGCAACGGTGATGATGGCGCTCCCGACAAATTGTGCCTTCAACACATCGATTCCTCCTCCGTAGAACAATCCTTTTACCGGGGCGGAATTATCGAATCCCACCGGACCGGATGCGCCGAATTGGCCGCTGGCAAATAATCCAAGCGATAAAGTGCCCCAGATTCCGCAAAAGCCATGCACGGCTACCGCGCCAATTGGATCATCGATTCGCAAATATTCAATGAAATTAATAGAGGCCCAAACAACGATACCCGCGATGGCACCTAATAAAATGGCACCCAGCGGACTAACCCAATAACAAGGGCATGTTATGGCGACCAATCCGCCTAAAAATCCATTCACCGTATATCCTAAATCAAATTTCCCTTTTGTACTGCCAATCCATAAAGCCATATACATGGCCGTCAGACCGCCTCCGCAGGCGGCCAGCGTGGTGTTTGCTGCTACCCGTCCAATGCCATCGGCATCCATGGCAGATAATGTACTGCCGGGATTAAACCCATACCAGCCAAACCAGAGTATAAAACCACCGACGGCGGCTATTGTCAGGTTATGCGGGGCCGGCATTCCACCGCCGTCGCGGGCAAAAATGCGTCCGATACGCGGACCGAGCACCACGGCACCAGCCAGGGAGGCGATCCCTCCAATCGTATGTACAACGGTTGATCCGGCAAAGTCACGGAATGGCTGACCCAGGGTAGGAAGGAAACCTCCGGTGGAACCCATGGTGGCTAAGAATCCGTCCGGACCCCAGGCCCAATGTCCGATGATGGGATAGATGAATCCGGTGATTCCAATACTATAGATGATATCTCCTCTGAAACTCGTACGTCCGATCATAGCACCTGAAACGATGGTGGAACAGGTATCCGCAAAGGCAAACTGGAAAATCCAGTGTGCAAGAATCGGAATACCGGTTGCTTCATAGGTTGACGGTGTTCCGGTCAGAAAAAACCAATTTTCCCCTATGAAACCGTTCCCATGACTAAACATAAATGCATACCCGATTGCCCAGAACAATAATCCGCACAAACAGGTATCGAAAATACACTCCATCAATACATTCACGGTTTCTCTGGCGCGGGCAAAACCTGCCTCGAGCATAACAAAACCGGCCTGCATACCAAAAACCAGAAAGGCAGCGACGAGCGTCCATACTGTGTTAATCGAATTCATCATCGATGTTTCATGGGGGGTGTACGTGTCACCGGCATAAGCCGGGGTTGCAATCAAAGCCGGAATGATTTTCATGGCTACCAGTACAATGAGTAAACCAAGAATTTTACCGAAGAAAATTCCAATACCCAGTCTCCATTTTTGTGACTTTGTTAACGGAACGGCAATAGTCGGGGTTGCTGTTTTGCTGATGTTTTTGAGGAAGAGCATAGTTGTGTTGATTGAAATTGAGTAAATGATGTATCCAATTCATTAAAAGTTGCTGCTGGTGTAAATATTGAATACGTTTATAAAATAGTTATTAAAATACATAGACGGCTGCCAGTATCCCGCTGAATGTGCTTTTTGCTGGTGTGTCGTCATGTTTCAGGAAAGCCTGGTCTGTCGAATAAGCATCGTAACGCAGTTCGGGAATCACCGTTAGCTTACCCAGACGAATATTGCCTGATAAAGTGAATTCTGAAAATTTTCCGCCATCCGTTGTAATCGCCAGCAGATGGTCTTTATCACTGAAATATTCACTACGTAAAGTCAAACCGAAAAGTGGGGAAGGATCATAATTCAAATAAAGCGCCGCACCATACCAGCTCATGGAAGGGGTAGATTCGGATTTGCGTATCTGATCGGTCCCGTTCATCCCAATACTGAATTTATCGGTGATCACTCCGGTTACCACCAGATCGATTTGATTTAAGGTCGCTCCTAAAGCATATTTGCCTCCCTGGTAATTCAGGTAAAACTTCCATTTGCTGTCCGGCGTCGCGGTACTGAACTGAGCGATAAAACTTTTATACGGACTTGCCGTGGTGGTATTGTCGGTCGGATTCGAGATGCCCACCATAAAAGCACTTTTGCCACCCAGCGACACGTCGGCTTTCAATCCCATGTTATAAAAGGGACCGTAGGTGAACATGTAACTCATGGAGTAATTCCGGTTCAGGGCTGCATCCACGACTTCATAGCCGATATGAGTACCCCATTTGCCGGCTGTCAATTTGATTTTGTCTGTTAGGTTGTAGTAAACATAGGCTTGTACCACATTGGCCAGAGAAAATAAAGAGAGGTTGGCGCTTTCATTGTATGAAAAATCCTGTGCCCTTCTTCCAAATCCGAGTTCAACGGTTACGCCCGCTTTTGCCCAGCTGTGGTCTGCGCGCACGGTTGCCATCCCCAGTTCGAATGAGTTCTGGGAATTTGTAAAACTGGTGTAGTTGTTTTTAAAACTGGGGGCATTGGCAAAATTATATCTGTAATACAGATCCAGAGAGCCCGAAAAGGTCGTTGAGGGATTGGGGGCAGGTTTGGCTGTATCCGCAACGGCCGGTGCGACCATGGCGGTTTTGGCGGAGTCCTGACCCTGAACGTACGAAAGTGACAATAAGGCGATAATAAACAGTTTGAAGTTTTTAACCATTGCAGTTTGTTTTAATTGTTTAATTGTATTTGCCTGGAATTCTGATCGGTGAATTCCGGACAAGCTTCTTTAATGGCAGAGCGGTTCGTCGTTACGGTGGTTTTCAAAAAGTTGGATAAATCGGGAGCCCGATTTCGGGATAGGAGGGTTTAAAAAAAGTATTAAATATTTTTTTAATACTAATTTAATATTGTGAAAGTATTATTAATTCTTGTTCTAATTTATAATGTTTAAATATATATTATAATTTAATATGTCAATTTATTTTGATGATTTCTAAAATTAAGCAGGTTATTTGAAAAATTACTCAATAAAAAGCCTCCCTGATCAGGAGGCTTATATTAAAAATATTTATTATTTAAAAACTAGCGAAGGAACAAAATTTCGCGATATTTTGGAAGAAGCCATTCGCTATCGTCCACCAGTACCTCCAGTTTGTCTACGTGGTAACGGATTGCATCGAAGTATTTTCCTTTCACATCGTCGCAGTAAGCGATTGCTTTTGCTCTGGTATCGGTGAGTGCATTGGCTTTTTTACGCGCTTCGATCATGTGGCTGACCTGGCTGCTGATTTCGGAAATATGTTCAGAGATCTTCTCCAGAATCTGGCGTTGATTAGAAAAAGCAGGTTCTTTCAATCCGACTTCTTTAATTCCAAGAATGTTTTGTATTAAGGTATTTTGATATTTGATTGCCGGGGGCAGGATATGGCTAGTACACAGTTCGCCCATGATGCGGGCTTCAATCTGAACTTTTTTGACATATTTTTCCAGCTCAATTTCATGCCGGGCTTCCAGTTCAATGTGGCTCAGCACATTGTTTGTTTCAAACAGCTTCTTTGATTTTTCAGTCACCAGAGCGTCCAGTGCCAGCGGAGTGGCTTTAACATTGGCGAGACCTCTTTTTTTCGCTTCGTTGGCCCATTCTTCGCTATAACCGTCGCCTTCAAAAAGAACTTTTTCGCTGCTGACAATGTATTCGCGAATCACATGCATGATCGCGATTTCTTTTTTCTCCCCTTTTTCAATCAGGGCATCCACATCTTTTTTAAAATTCTTCAGGGTTTCTGCCATGATGGTATTCAGTGCTGTCATCGGATTGGCGCAATTTGCCGTGGATCCAACTGCACGAAATTCAAACTTATTACCGGTGAAGGCAAAAGGTGAAGTACGGTTACGGTCTGTATTGTCCAGCAATAACTCCGGGATGCTGCGGTGCAGATCCAGCTTCAGAATAGCTTCATCCTGTTCGTCGAATTTTGATCCCACGCGTTCTTTGATATCTGCCAGCACTTTGGTCAGGTATTCACCTATGAACACAGAGATAATCGCTGGAGGTGCTTCATTGGCGCCGAGCCGGTGATCGTTACCAGCAGAAGCTATGGAGGCACGGAGTACATCTGCATAATCATGTACCGCCTTAATCGTATTGACGAAAAAAGTCAGGAACATGAGATTGGTCTTCGGCGTTTTACCGGGTGCCAGCAGGTTTACACCGGTATCGGTGCTCATACTCCAGTTATTATGTTTACCATTCCCGTTGATTCCGGCAAATGGTTTCTCATGCAACAGGGCACGCAGTTTATGACGACGGGCAACGCGGTCCATGATATCCATCAACAGGGTATTGTGATCAACCGCCAGACTGATTTCTTCATAAATCGGAGCACATTCAAACTGCGCAGGGGCTACTTCATTGTGACGGGTCCTTAAAGGAATACCCAGCTTATAACATTCGGTTTCATAATCCCGCATAAAAGCATACACTCTCTCCGGTATGGATCCGAAATAATGGTCTTCCAGCTGCTGTCCTTTCGCCGGTGGATGACCAAATACGGTTCGTCCGCTCATCACTAAGTCCGGACGCGCATTGGCAAGGGCTTCGTCAATGACAAAATATTCCTGTTCCCAACCCAGGGTACCAATGACCTTGGTCACATTTTTATCAAAATAATTACATACTTCCACGGCTGCCTTATTCATGGCTTCCAGTGATTTCAGTAATGGTGCTTTATAATCCAGTGTTTCACCGGTATAGGAAACAAAAATAGTCGGAATGCATAGTGTTTTACCTGATCCGATCTCCATAATAAAGGGCGGCGAGGAAGGATCCCAGGCCGTGTAACCGCGGGCTTCAAAAGTTGCCCGGATGCCTCCGGAAGGAAATGAGGAAGCGTCTGGTTCCTGCTGAATCAGGGCATCCCCTTCGAATTGTTCAATCGGCGTGCCGTCTCCTTTAATAGTAAAAAAAGAATCGTGTTTTTCTGCGGAAGAACCAGTGAGCGGCTGGAACCAATGGGTGTAATGTGTAACTCCTTTTAATTCTGCCCACTGCCGCAAACCTGAAGCGATCTGATTGGCAACGACCCGGTCAATTTTTTTACCACCTTTAATCGATCCCGTCAGACTTTTATAAGCCTCATCGCTCAGGAATTCCCGGGCGGTGTGGATCTTAAATACGTTTTCTTCGAATATTGCTGTAATTTTTTTAGATCCGTCAAGTTCGACTGAAGTTCTTGTTGACAGATCGTTAATTGCTTTTACTCTTAACGATTCCATTTCCAATATTTTTTATTAAAACGAATGTAAGCGATAATTCATAAAGACGAAAAAAAAATAGCTTTTAGTCGTTTTTTTAGAAATTATTCTAAAAATTTCCAATTTGAACGATATTTTTTTAAGGAATTCAAACTAATAACATCATAAAATAGTGACATTACGGATATTTTTAATGTAATTTAAATACCCGATATCTGATTTTCTGTTCCAGATAGGGATTGCCCGAATAAAGAAACAAAATCAGCAACAGAAAGGGTATGCATCGGTACCGGACGATCGCCCCGGGAAAAGGCACCGCATACCCGATAGAGATCATTTGGCTGATACTATAAAAAAGAAACAGCCAGAAAATAGGATGGGAGATCTGCTTTTTCCGCTCCGGCCATAACAGGAAATAGATCAGACTGGCAATTATCAGGATCACGTCGACGGCAGACAGGGACTGTAAAAGACTTTTGCCTTCCCAGGGATAGGGACGCAGCATACTGTTGGCGACGGCCTGCGGGAACACCCGAATCATAGAAACGGGGCCGGGTTTCAAGGTATCCAATTCATAACGGGTATTGCCTTTCAGCAAAAAAAACCCCTGCTGAGAATAAATGATTGGTCGCGAGAGCTGGTAGACAGCCGGCAGAAATAAAGAAGCCCCGAAAATCAGCATAACCACCCCATAAATCCGGTTAAAATAAACCGGTCCGGATTCCTGTTTTCGCAGGCTTATATAATAGGCCAGCATCGCGGGCAGAAAAACGAGCAGATACTGGAATCGAAAAAAAAGGAAGCCGGCCATTCCGATCAAAATGACGACGATGTATCGCAAAGAGGACATTCGTGCATAAGCCTGTACAGGATAAATTATCAACATCATAAACAGTAAAATCAAGGCTTCGGCCCGGATCCCGCTGCACCAGAAAATAACAGAGGGGATAAAAAAAATCAGTATAAAATGTACGCCCGTTTTTTTCGGAAAATCCCTTGACAAGAGTCTGAACAGTAGCAGGGGACCGGCGATCACAAGAAACTCAAATAATAACACATCAATATAATAATTCTTTCTGCTTAGGATATTCAGGACGCCCAGCCCTTTTTCCATGAATCGATTTTCGAAATGATACCCGAAATATAGAATTGCTTTGCCAAAATTATTATTAACACGAACCATGGCGTCTGAGAACGAAAATGCCTGTAAGAACTGCGAAGGATGTTGCAGTAGCAGATCGGTTTCCGCTTTTGATTCATTAAAGTGCTCCCAGGTATCATCGCCTCCGTAATAATGCAGAAAAACATATCCATATAAACAGCCCATGAATATTTTAAAAATCACAATCGAAACAGTATGGTAAATGGTAAAAGGAAATTTATATCGCCGGACGATGAAATGCAGCAACATAATTCCGACCAAGAGGTAAAAGAAAAACAGAAAGTATGTAAACATGGGAACTTTACCTGATTTTGATTCCCCAAATCTATAAATTTGAATTTAATTACTTCGGATGATCCTTCAAGTGCCCGTTCAGCAGAAAAAAAAGGTTGCACTGGTGGCCAACAGTACGTGGTCGATGTATAATTTCCGGATTGATCTCATTCGGCACCTGCTCCTGCGGTTCGAGGTGCTGATCATCGCCCCCGAAGATGCGTTTGCGGCGGACCTTCAAAAAGCCGGATGCCGTTTTCTGAATATTCATTTTAATAACCGGTCTGAATCTCCTTTGCGGGACTATGCCCTGTATAAGGAATTGAAAAAAATTTATCAGGCGGAGAAACCGGATATCGTTTTTCATTATGTTATTAAACCCAATATTTACGGATCACTGGCAGCTGCCTCCTGCGGAATTCAATCGATTGCCGTGATAACCGGGCTCGGATATAGTTTTGCCAGCCAGAATTGGTTGAATCGGATTGTAGCCATTTTATATCGGCAGGCATTGAAAAAAGCGCGCGAAGTTTGGTTCCTTAATCCGGAAGATGCCACTGTTTTTACCCAGCGAAAACTGGTTGTTCAGCATAAAATAAAAATACTCCCGGGAGAAGGAATTAATACGGCTTATTTTTTTCCGCAAACAAATAAACCGGTTGCCCGGAGCCGGGCTTTTCAATTTCTGATGTGCACGCGCCTGTTAAAAAGTAAAGGTGTCCGCATATATGTGGAAGCAGCAAAAAAGCTTAAAAATAAACACCGGGAAGTACGGTTTGAACTGATCGGATTTTTTGAAAAAAACCATCCGGATTCTATTTCAGAATCAGAGATCCGTCACTGGGAAAAAAATGGCCTTATTCACTACGGCGGTTTTGCCAAAGATGTTCGTCCCCAACTAAGACAGGCAGATTGTTTTGTTTTTCCCTCTTTTTATCACGAAGGAATTCCCCGCTGTTTGTTAGAAGCAGCTTCCATGGAAATTCCGATTATCACTTCTTTAAATACAGGTTGTAAAGAAGTAGTGCAGGAAGGATTCAATGGCTTTTTGTGTATTCCAAATAATGCCATTGATCTGGCTGCTCGAATGGAAGAGATGATGGAACTCAGTATCGCCGAGAGGGTACAAATGGGTAAGAATGGTCGCGCATGGGTGGGCGACCGTTTCGGAATAGAGAAAATTCTGTTGGAATATGACCGCGCATTATCCAATGCATACTGACAACTAAAATTATCAAATACATTAACGCGCCCTTCGTAAATTTGAGGTTTCCCAAAAGAATATGGAAATTA
This sequence comes from Bacteroidota bacterium, assembly GCA_043780315.1. GTDB lineage: Bacteria > Bacteroidota > Bacteroidia > Chitinophagales > Chitinophagaceae > Puia. Next base: position 8,019 of record JAYWCS010000262.1, read on the forward strand.
CCGTAAAAACCGCCGAGCAACTCCGGCTGACTCCGGAAGAATTTGAACTGATCTGTACAAAGATGGGTCGCACGCCCAACTTTACGGAACTCTGCGCTTTTAGTGCGATGTGGAGCGAACATTGTAGCTATAAAAATTCGATCCGCTGGCTGAAAACGCTTCCGCGAGACGGAAAAAAAATGTTGGTAAAAGCAGGGGATGAGAATGCCGGCCTGATGGATATCGGCGACGGGCTCGGAGTGGTTTTTAAAATTGAATCCCATAATCATCCTTCCGCCATTGAACCTTTTCAGGGCGCTGCGACCGGGGTCGGCGGTATTCACCGGGATATTTTCACCATGGGAGCTCGTCCGATCGCTTCCCTGAATTCTTTACGTTTCGGAAAATTAGAGGATCCAAAAACACAACATCTGCTGGCAGGTGTTGTACACGGAATTGGCCACTATGGAAATTGCTTTGGCGTACCCACGGTTGGGGGTGAAATATATTTTGATGAATGTTATCATACCAATCCGCTGGTAAATGCGATGAGTGTCGGGATTGTGAAAGGGAAAACGATTTCTGCAACTGCGCTGGGAAAAGGGAATCCTGTTTTTTTTGTGGGCAGTGCAACGGGCAAGGACGGGATCGGCGGGGCAAGTTTTGCTTCGGCCAATATTACAAAAGAAAGTGTACAGGAACTCCCGGCCGTTCAGGTCGGAGATCCTTTTCAGGAGAAAAAATTACTCGAAGCCTGCCTGGAAGTAATACAGACCGGGGCCGTTGTGGGAATGCAGGATATGGGTGCTGCGGGAATTATTTGTTCCACGGCAGAAATGAGTGCCAAGGGCGAAATGGGTATGCGTATCGACCTCGACAAAGTTCCAACCCGGCAAACCGGTATGAAAGCCTGGGAATTATTGCTGAGCGAAAGTCAGGAACGAATGCTCATGGTGGTGGAAAAGGGAAAAGAGAAAGCCGTCCTCGACATTTTTGAAAAATGGGATCTCCCCTGTTCCAATATCGGGGAAGTCACCGACGACCAACTCTTGCATTTTTATTATAAAGGCAAACTGGAAGCGCAGATCCCGGCAGTGGAACTGGTACTCGGCGGCGGCGCCCCGCAATATACCCGTGAATATATCGAGCCTGCCTATTTCGCTAAAATAAATTCTTTTGATCCCGATTCTGTTCCGGTTCCCGAAGCAGAAAATCTGCAGGCTGTTGCGGAAGCCTTAATTGTGCTGCCTTCTATTGCATCCAAACGCTGGATCAGTGTCCAGTACGATAGTACCGTAGGGGCCGCCAATACATCTACCAATGATCCGTCAGACGCGGCGGTTGTGCTGGTGAAAGGAACCACGAAAGGCATTGCAATGACGACCGACTGCAACAGCCGGTACGTTCTGGCCGATCCCTACAAGGGCGCCATGATTGCCGTGGCGGAAGCGGCGCGTAATCTGGTTTGCTCCGGCGCCACTCCGTTGGGTGTTACGAATTGTTTGAATTTTGGAAATCCGTATAATCCGGAAGTATATTACCAGTTTGTGCACGCAGTGAAAGGAATGGGTGCTGCCTGTTTAAAATTTGAAACTCCAGTGACCGGCGGAAATGTAAGTTTTTATAACCAGCATCCGGAGGGGGCTGTGTATCCAACGCCAACGATTGGAATGGTCGGTTTACTGGAGGACACAAATAAAAAAATGACATTGTTTTTCAAACAGGCCGGTGATTTGATTTTGATGATCGGGAAATCGCGCAACGATATCAACTCATCGGCTTTTCTATATGCATTGAATGACGTGGAATACAGTCCGGCTCCGTTCTTTGATCTGGAAGAGGAATACATGATGCAACAGAAATTATTGTCCGCCATACAAAACGGTTTGATCCAGTCTGCCCACGATATAACAGAAGGGGGATTGTTTGTCGCGCTGGCAGAATGCGGTTTTCATCGGGAACTTGGATTTGCGGTTACTTGTCAGGATAACAGCATCCGCCGCGATGCATACTGGTTTGGAGAATCGCAGAGCCGGGTACTGGTAACCGTTAAAAAAGAAAAATTAGAAGCCTTCAAAAAATCAATGGGCGATATCGCGTTGGAAAATCTGGGAGTGGTCAATGCGGCCGGCATTCAGGTGAACGGGGAAAGCTGGGGCAATATCCGCGAATGGAAGTATTTATATGATACTGCCATTGAGAAAAAAATGGAATCAATTGTTGAAGCATGAAGCATTCTTCCACCATTGTTGTGACCGGTGCAGCCGGTTTTATCGGCAGCTGTTTAACGGGTTTTCTAAACGGGAAAGGTTTTGATCAACTCATTCTGGTGGATGAATTCAGCCGGTTGGACAAACAAGATAATCTGAAAGGAAAGAAATTTATTCACCGGGTGGAGCGGGATGATTTTTTTACCTGGCTGGATTTAAAAAAACCGGAGATTCAATTTGTTTTTCATCTCGGCGCCAGAACAGATACTGCAGAATTTGATTACGCGGTTCACGAACGTCTTAATCTCGAATATTCCCAAATGACCTGGGATTATTGCATGCTCAAACAGATTCCACTGATCTATGCCTCTTCGGCGGCCACTTACGGTTCGGGTGAATTGGGTTATCGCGATGATCATTTATTGCCCTTTCAGCTGGAGCCGTTGAATGCTTATGGAATTTCGAAGAATGAATTTGATAAATGGGCCATCAAACAAAAAAGTCATCCACCTTTTTGGGCCGGTTTGAAATTTTTTAATGTGTATGGTCCAAATGAATACCACAAGGGCAGAATGGCCAGCGTGATCTGGCATGCCTATCATCAGATTCAAAAAACAGGCATTGTGAAATTATTTAAATCCCATCGGCCGGATTTTAAAGACGGTCAGCAGTTAAGAGATTTTATTTATGTAAAAGATATTTTGAAAGTGTGTTACTGGTTTATGGAAAACAGTTTGCATAAACCGGAAAATGGGTTGTATAACCTGGGTACCGGTGCCGCCCGTTCGTTCGAAGATCTGGTGCTTGCGACTTTTTCCGGCGCGGGCCAGCCGGAAAATATTCAATACATTGACATGCCAACGGATATCCGGGATAAATACCAGTATTTTACGGAGGCCAGAATGGAAAAACTGAAGGCGGCCGGTTATACCGAAACTTTTTTTTCGTTGGAGGAAGGAATAACAGACTACGTAAAAAACTATCTTTCTAAAAATATTTACTATTAGTTTATGATGAATAAAATTGGCATCATCGGAGGAGGGAATCTGGGCATGGCCATCGCGGAAGGTCTGATCGAAAGCGGATTTATCAGCCCCGGTCATATTCTGATTACCCGCCGGTCGGTTGAGAAGCTTTATTCGCTGGAACGTAAAGCGGTGATGGTAAGTGCACACAACGAAGATGCGCTGAATTATGCGGGACTCATCATTCTGGCCGTCAAGCCCTTTCAGGTAGCTGAAGTATTGAATAAACTGCAACCCCATTTTAAAAAGGGAAAACATATTCTGGTTTCTGTGGTAACCGGAGTGAGTATACAGCAAATTACCGACCTGATTCCGGGAATTCCCATTGTCCGTGCAATGCCCAATACGGCGATTGCCATCCGGGAAAGTATGACCTGCCTGGCCGCTAAAGATGTAAGCCCCGAACAATTTCAGGAGATTGCCGAAATATTCAATCAGCTCGGCAGCACTGTTCAGATAGACGAAAAGCTGATGGATGCGGCCACCGTTCTGGGCGCTTGTGGAACCGCCTTTGCGATGCGATATATTCGCGCAAATATCCAGGGAGGCATAGAAATCGGATTCGATGCAGCCACGGCGAGCCTCATTGCGGCGCAAACGGTGAAAGGAGCGGCCGAATTATTGCTCAAAAAACAAACCCATCCGGAACAGGAGATTGATAAAGTAACCACACCCAAAGGCTGCACCATTGCCGGACTCAACGAAATGGAACACCGGGGATTCAGCTCCTCCCTCATCAAGGGATTGGTAGCCAGTTATCAAAAAATCGGGCAGGACTAGATTTTTATTGATATTCAATTAGTTATAGAAATCCGCTTAAAATCAGGGTTTTCCCTTGCGTTATCAAAATATTGAAGGTAATTTGACGTTATAGGTCGGTAACAACTGACTAGAATTTAAAGCCCTTGCTAAGATCCAAACCATGAAAATCAGTCCCAGCCGCTATGTTTTAGTTGCAGAAATAATTGCAATCACGTTGTTCCATGCCGTTCAGATTAAAAAAACTGAAAAAAGTTCGCCGGATAAAGAGTTTGTCAGCGTACGTAAATCGATCCACCCGTCATTGCCCGTGGAGGAAAGCATGTTCCACTTTGATTTTAAGCTGTTGAACATGCTGAAATAATCTTCTTCCACCTGAATCCTTGTCCTCTCGAACCTTTTTCTATTCTCCACTTATCCACAATCTATCCCAGCCCTTTCTGGTGAATGAAAAATTTGATGTAGTTTTACATGACCTTCTGGTTACTGTTTTACATCTGTAATTAAACAGGTCACACCTATTCCTTTATTGAGTTTTTTTGTCGTCTTAATTCATACATTATGGCCAAATATATTTTTGTTACCGGAGGGGTTACTTCTTCGTTGGGTAAAGGAATTATAGCTGCTTCGCTTGCCAAGCTTTTACAGGCAAGAGGGATCCGGGTGACCATCCAGAAGTTTGATCCTTACATCAATGTAGATCCCGGCACATTGAATCCCTACGAGCACGGTGAATGCTTTGTAACGGAAGATGGGGCGGAAACCGATCTCGACCTCGGGCATTATGAGCGTTACCTGAATATTTTTACATCACAGGCAAATAATGTGACGACCGGGAGAATTTATCAAACCGTGATAAATAAAGAGAGAGAAGGGGCTTACCTGGGAAAGACTGTGCAGGTGGTTCCGCATATTACGGACGAAATCAAGAGAAGAATGCTGTTGCTCGGCCAGCGTAATGATTATGATGTGATCATCACCGAACTTGGAGGCACCGTGGGTGATATTGAATCTCTGCCTTTTATTGAGGCGGTTCGTCAGTTGCAATGGGAATTACCAGAAGAAGACGTCATGGTTATTCATCTGACCCTGATTCCGTATCTGAAGGCAGCTAAAGAATTAAAAACCAAACCAACGCAACACAGCGTGCGCATGCTCAGTCAGGAAGGGGTTACCCCAGATGTGATTGTATGCCGGACCGAAGAACCTCTATCGCCGGAGATCCGAAAAAAAATCGCCTTATTCTGTAATGTAAAAATCGAAGCCGTGATCGAGGCCGCCGATGCGGCGACCATTTATGAAGTGCCGGTGTTGATGATGAAAGAAAAATTGGATCTGATCTGTTTGAAAAAACTCAATATCAATAATTATCCCGAGGCTGAATTGACGAAATGGAAAGAATTTCTGGATAAGTTGCGCCATCCCAAATCGAAAGTGACCATCGGCCTCATTGGAAAATATATTGAACTGCAGGATGCCTATAAATCCATCCTCGAATCTTTTGTACATGCCGGCGCGATGAACGAATGTAAAGTGCAAATCCTGAATGTACATAGTGAATCCATCACTAATGAAAATGTAGCGGAAAAGCTGGGTAATCTCGACGGACTACTCGTTGCTCCTGGCTTCGGACACCGTGGAATTGAAGGAAAAATAGTTGCGGTTCGCTATGCGCGGGAAAATCAATTGCCTTTTTTCGGAATTTGTCTGGGCATGCAGATGGCGGTGATTGAGTTTGCACGCAACGTACTCGGACTTTCAAAAGCCCATTCTACGGAGATGCAAGCCGATACGCCGACCCCGGTGATCGACCTGATGGAACACCAGAAAAAAATTACAGCGAAAGGCGGTACTATGCGCCTGGGTGCTTACCCATGCGCGATTGAAGAAGGAACCCTTGCGAGAACGATCTACGGCAAGGCACAGATTTCAGAAAGACATCGCCACCGCTACGAATTTAATAATGCCTATCTGCAACAGTTTGAGCAAGCCGGCATGATCGCCAGCGGAAAGAATGAGGAAAGTCAGTTAGTTGAAATCATCGAACTTCCAAATCACCCATTCTTTATCGGCGTGCAATATCATCCGGAATTAAAAAGTTCGGTCGAAAATCCACAGCCAATTTTTGTGCATTTTATAAAAGCAGCTAAAGAATTTGCCAGCAGAAAACAGACCCGGAATCCGGTTTTGGAAAGAGAAATGATTTAAACAGAAAAACAAATCATGAGTGCGCTGGCATGTTAGAAAAGAAAGCCGGTTGAACACCGGATTTCCTTCATCGTCCGTCGGATGCAAATGCCCGCAATAAAAATTCGGGAAACACGAGGCTGCAGCTATTGTAATCATGCACACCGGCCGGAAACTCCTGATAAACAATTCCGTTGGCAGATACAATATTTTTCTTTTCAAGCAGGTTGATAATATCGTTTGTATCATCGATCACGTCGATGATACTGTCTTTGTCGCGATCCTCTTTTTCTTCTGCAGCCCCGGCATAGAACCAGTATTGAAGTCCGGGTTTTTTTCTGGATGATTTTATTTTGGCATACAGGATACGATTTTTTCATCCGAATAACGGCTGTCCTCCGATGCTTTGTCCCGCCACCAGAAAGAACCGGAGAATACGCCCACTTCAACGGCTATGATAACGAGCGGTTTCAATTTCCCCATATCCTGACCATCATTTAAAATCAGCAGATTGAATAACGTGCGATCGTCTGGTGGCGGAGTATGGAGGATATGCAACTTTACTTTTCGTTGCAGGTGCCGGGAATATAGTTCGTCGCTGGTTTGTTTAACTTTTTTGCAGCTGCCGCAGAGTAGTATGAAAGCCAGCAGAAAAATATTTTTCATTATTTTAAGATATCAAAATAGAAAATGTTAAAGCCGGTAAAAACTTTATTTAATCGAGGCCGGCATCTGCTGAATGAATTGTAAACTTTGTTTGGATGTTAGCCATTACGATCGTAAATTCGCACCGCGAGATAGAGCAGCGGTAGCTCGTCGGGCTCATAACCCGAAGGTCCCAAGTTCGATCCTTGGTCTCGCAACATCAGTTCCTGATAAAACAAAACCCCTGCATTTCAGGGGTTTTGTTTTAGGAATGAGTTCCGGATCAAGGGCGTCCGTTTCTGTTACCGGTCGAATCTGATCCTATATCATCTCAACACCAATTTTATTTTATTTTCCTCCGAATAGGCGCTTAAAAAATCCTCCTTTCTTTTTTTTTTCTTCGGGAACCTCTTTGATACTGGCCGGTTCATTTTTTTTGGCTCCTCCATTGGCTTCGTTCAAAATTTTTTGCTCATCGGTCGACAGTTTAGAATCTACGGGAACACGCGGAGAGCTGGTATCGAGGTATTGGTTGGCATTCCCGTTTCCCTGGTTATCGCCTTCGGCACCTGGTGGGGGTGTTTTGTCGATGATGTTCATATAATCATACATCATGTCTGACTTCATATTTTCGGGCTGAACAAATCGTGCTTTGCGGTTCAGGCCGGCGTCTTTGTCGGCAGCCGTTTTTGCATAAAAATATTCCCAGATCGGACGCGCCGAATGACCTCCGTCTCCCAGGGATCCGTCGAGCCGGATAAAATTATCATCGCACCCAACCCAAACGCCGGCCAGCAATTGGGGCGTATAACCCATAAACCAGGCATCCGTATTACTTTGTGTGGTACCGGTTTTGCCGCCCATTTCAGTGATCCCGAGTCGTTCGCGCATACCGCGCGCGGTACCAATGTCAACTGTTCCCTGCATCATACGGCACATTGTATAAGCTGTATTCTGACTGAGTACTTCCTTTCTTTCCGTGTCAAACCGGGCGAGTACATTACCATTTTTATCTTCTATACGCGCAATATAATAGGGCTTCGTGCTGAAGCCGCCGGAAGGGAACATGGTGTATCCCCAAAGCATTTCGTACAAAGAAATCTCTACTGCCCCCAGACAAATAGAAGGGTAAGCTTCCATCTTTGATTTGATATTGATATTGTGCAGAAAATCCACAAAACGTTTGGGGGTTACCGATTTCATAATGGATGCCGAGGCGCAGTTTAGCGAATAGGCTAAAGCGCTCGCCATGCTGACAACATCCCCATTTCCGCCGCATTTTCCGCCGGCCGGCACCAGCCCAAATCCATCAAAGTACTGGGCCTCATTGGGAACCTGTGTCTCGGGCGTATAACCGGCATCCTCTATTGCATCGGCGTATAAAAGCGGTTTGATAGTAGACCCGACCTGACGTTTCGTATTTATATTGGCATGATCGAACTTATAGGTCTTAAAATCAATCCCCCCAATCCAAGCTTTTACCGCACCGCTCATCGGATCCATCGCCATAAAAGCTGTCTGCATCATCTGATGATTGTATTTGATGGAATCCAGTGGTGTCATGACCGTATCGGTTTCTCTTTTTGAATTCCAGGCAAAGACTTTCATCTGAACGGGTACATCAAAGGATTTTCTGATTTCCGCGGCGGGCATCCCGTCATCTTCTGCGCGTCTCCATCTTTCGGTATTCCGGATCAACGCCTCGAGCGTATTGTTGTGATCTTTCCATACGGTTCCTTTACGAATACCAGCCTGGGTATTGAGAATCTTCTGCAGACCCGGTAATTGTTTATTCATCGCCTCTTCCGCATAGATCTGCATGCGCGGGTTGATGGTTGTATAAATCCGCAGTCCGTCTTCATACAGGTCAAAAGTTTCTCCCGTGGCCGGATTTTTATGATCCCGGCACCATTTTTTTAATTCATCCCGGATCACATCGCGGAAATAAGGTGCGAGTCCGTTATTCTCATCTAGCTTTTTATAGTTGGACATTTCCAGCGGAATGAGTTTATATTTTTTCCCTTCGGCTTCGGTCAGAAAATTACTTTCCACCATACGGTTAATAACTGTATTGCGACGTTCGATGGCGGCTTTTGGATTTTTTCTTGGATTATATATTGTGTTTCCGCTGAGCATACCAATGAGCATGGCAGCTTCATCAACGGATAACTGATCGGGTTCTTTCTGATAAAAAGTCCGCGAAGCATTCCGGATGCCATATACATTATCACCAAATGGAACTGCATTGAGATAGAGAGCCAGAATTTCTTCCTTGGTGAAATTTTTTTCCAGTCGTACGGCTGTAATCCATTCTTTGAGTTTTTCAATACCCCGCCTGGCCATATTGCGTGAACCTTGCCCGAGCATGTATTTAGCAAGCTGTTGCGTGATGGTGCTGCCACCGCCATCCCGTCCGAGTTTTACAACGGCCCGAAGCACCCCCATTCCATCGATACCGGAATGTTCATAAAATCTTTTATCTTCTGTAGAGAGTAAAGCATTGATGGCATTTTTTGAAATATCCCGGTATTCGACATTACTCCGGTTGCTTTTGTCCTTATAATATTTTCCCATGAGGGTTCCGTCATCGGCGTATACTTCGGAAGCCAGCATGATGGATGGATTTTCCAATTCTTTTAAAGACGGAAGCGGGCCAAAGGCACCGAAGTTGATCAGGGTCAGGAAAATAATGAAGCTGGCCAGGCCAACAAAAAAAATCTTCCAGAATATCGGAATTGCTTTACGCATATTTTTATATTATGTCGTGAATATTTGATGAAGGTCACTTGACCGGCGAAAATTTATCAGGTGAATAAACGGAAAGGAATTTTTTATAGAGCGGCATATTTTTATTTGTTTTCAGAATATCCAGATTCTGATCATCGATAATAATGAAATAGTATTTACTCGGCGGCAACCACGGGATGATTTCGCGTGCTGCGGCATTGCCTGCCTTGTCAAGATATAACAGCGCGCCGGCTGCGTTGTCGAATCCATGGATGATCATCATTTTCGTTGTATCACTGAGGGCGAGCAGGCTGATATCAAAGGGTTTTCCGTAAAAATTCTCCCGATTATACCGGTCGAATGCATTTTTAGATTCCGTCACATAGACCGGGTCCACCCGAGTCATGATGAGTGCCACCGTTTGCGGTTTGTCAGGGCTCCATGAAAAAGGGGATACAAACGCAGATTGCTGTTTCAGCTGAACCGAATCCGGTTTTTTTGCGATCGCCTGACTACTGTCTTTTTTCACTTTATCCAGCGCAGCCACCACCGGTTTGGCGGAGGTCGTCGTTTTCGGTTGTGCATTCACGTTCGCAATCCGTTCCACACTGTCTTCGGATGCCCGTTGCAGATTCAGGTTTCGCAGGTAATTTTCAATTCGCTCGCGTTCATTCAATACCCTGAGCGTATTTTTTGCCTTTGCCGCCATCGGGGTACCGTTGAATTTTGAAATAATTTTATTGAGTGTTACTTTCCCGATACTATCATATCGGTAGTGGATATAGTAGAGTGCTTCCACATACATCAACTGGGGGGTCCAGTATTTCTCCCCGTAGGTACTATCCAGCTTTAATTTCTCCGAGGCTGCCTGATCAAATTTTCCTTCAATCAGATGATCATACACGGTCTCATATGCATGCGTGGCTTCGGAACGAATTTCTTTATCTGATGTGCCGACAGGCGGTTTTTTGATGAGTGCCAGGTATCTGGATGCCGGGAATTTTTCTTTCATCACAGACAGTATACGCAGGGCATTGCTGGAATCATTCAACCGCAGGTAGCAGAAATATTCGTTGTATAAAGTTTCCTGATAAAAACGACTTTCGGGATAATGCAAAAGCAGGGAATCGTATCGGTTGATGGCCGACTGATAATCGGGAAGATAATCCTGTAAGGCCCTCCCCAATGTAAATAATGCATTCTCCACAGAGTCTCTCGACTTCTTCATTTTTTCCGGCGTCAGGGGAAGCGGCTCCAGCAGGGCCTCAGCGGTAATTTGTTTAACGGCCGATGCTCGGGCAGTTGTTTCCGCTCCGTTCGCCTCCGGAAGGCTATTGCCGGAGACCAGACCGGTAACCTGGCGGTTGACAAGTGATTGGGCCAGCCAGTTATCGACATTCGGACGGTTACCCCATTTGGATTTAAAATCGTTGTACCCCTTTGATTTTACTCCCGGATTATAAAAATACCAATCGCCGGCCGTTCCGTTGCCAAACATATCTGCGTTGCTCACATTGGACACAAATCCATAGCCCCCCGAACCCATGCTGGCTTCTTCTTCGGCAAGGCCTTTTTGTTTCCGGTCGTTTCGCAACATTTTTTTGATATAAGCATCCCTATCTCCGGGGCTCATCGCGGCAATGCGTTGAAGACTATCCTGCCTTTCAATGATCCGGATCTGGGGCACGATATGATTGAGTGCCTGGTTGCGGTCGAGTAAAACCTTGAGTGAATCGGCGATCTGCGGATTATTGGTATTGACGCTGTCGTAAGCGGATTTAGCGAGTGGATATAGTTTTTCTTCCATAAATATCCACCCCAGCTTCAGAAAGGCTCTGTCCCGGCTATTGCCAGCAACCGTAGAATGTTCAATACATTTTTTAAAAAACAGACGGGCCGCCTTGCGGTCATTTCTTTCCAGCTCCATTTCAGCGGAAGCATAATAGATGATGTCCAAATACGGTTCGTATATCTCCTTACGGGCCATTCGTCGCAGGGCATTCAGATTTTTTTGAATATAGTCGTAGTCCGTTCCCCTGCCTTTATTCTGACGGATGGCATTGAGGCGTGCATACACTTCCATTGCCGGATCCAGCGTGTGTGATGCAGCTTTTTCATACCAGAATTTCGCCTCGGCCTGCTGGCGGGTGCGTTCATATAGCTGCGCCAGCAGATATTCCCAACGGGCCTCTTCGCTTTGGTTGACCATATTTTTCAGTGCCCGGCCCAGATGCAGGGCCGCACTATCATATAATCGGGAGTTATAAAACCACAAGGCCTGCATTTCGTTTAGGGCAGGTGAGAGCCTGGCCGGAAAATTCGGATCATGCTCGAGTATCTCCATGAGCACGGCGGCTTTTTCCATCTGCCCCTGAATGATATAAGTGTGGATCTGCCAGATAAAAGATTCGTTGCGGCTGGGCGGGAGCGAGAATGTTTTTTTTATGATATTTCTTTTCTCATTCGTTGAAACGGTGAATGCATTTCCGCCGTCCTCGGAATTGCTCCCGATGGGAATGGGATATCCGTCTTTTTCCCGTGGCGCATAGGCATAGTTCACAAACTGGAACAGAATATGGGCGGAATCCATATTGTTTTTGTAAAAATAGGCCCGTCCCATGAGCATATACATATTGTCGTTCCAGCCGTTTCGCAGGTCGTGTATCAGAATGGAAGTATTGACTTTGTCGATCACGGAATCCAGGTTTCGTTTATCATTTGCCGTGGTTTCCAAACTGTAATTATAGAAAGGGAGGAGTTGGGCATAATCTTCTTTGAACAGACTCTTCGCGCGGATCAGCACCTCGTTCAGCTTGATATTGGTATTGAAATAGAAATTATAGTGCGTAATCGTATTCTGCAGGAGGCGGCGGGGAACGGTAAATTTTGTTGTGGAGGTCTTCTCGTATCCCAGAATACGGTTTTCGAATTTATCCGGTTTCTTAAGGTCATAGTCAACTGCATCCTGACCGAAACTGTTCAGAAAAAAGAAAAAACAAAAAAATATAACTGAGGTAACGATCCTTTTCACCCTTGACCCTTTGGGATTGACTTGCAAACTAAAATGTTATTAACTTATAAAAGAGAATTTTATTTTAAAAATCGTCCAATTTAAGGCTGTTTTAACCTGCAAACCAATAACTTGTTATCTTTAAACCGCAATAAGCCCTTATGGCCAAATTCGATGCCAATTCCACACTGAAGCAATTGCAAAACCGGTATCGGCTGGTTGTCATGAACGATGATACCTATGAGGAGGTCGTTACTTTCAAATTATCCAGATTGAGTGTTTATGTTTTTCTCAGCACGGTTTTTGTTCTCTTAACCGGGCTCACCGTGGCTTTGATTGTATTCACCCCCTTAAAGCTTTATATCCCCGGATATGGAGATTTAAATAATACTAAGGAGCTGCGTGAACTAAAAATACGTACTGATTCGTTAGAGCAGGAGATGCGGTACCGGGATCAATATTTTCAGAGTTTGAAAAACGTGTTGCAGGGCAGTAGTTCGGTGAAGCTGGATACATCGGTACTAAAGATTCCGAAAGCGGAAAAAATCGACGATTAAAATCTGATATCAATGTTTAATAACAAAACCAAATCTGAAACGGCCATAGCGGCCGTACCAACCGGTAGTGCAAGTCTGATCGGTTCCGGAACTTCCCTCAAAGGCGATATTACCAGTAGCGGCGATCTTCGTATCGACGGCACGCTGGTCGGTAATATTGTCTGTAGTGCAAAAGTCATCATTGGGGCCAATGGCGTGGTGGAAGGTGATATTAGTGGCGTCATGGCCGATATCATGGGCAAAGTGACCGGCACGATTAAGGTGAAAGAACTCCTGCAATTAAAAAGCAACTGCCAGGTAAACGGTAATCTTCATTCTGCCAAACTGCAAATTGAACCGGCTGCCAGTTTCAATGGACAATGCCATATGATTAAGGAAACGGTTACCACGCCAGTCGGTAAATCAAACGACAGTCGAAAGGATGATTATTCTAAGGCAACTTCACTAGCGATTTCCTAATAAAGCCCGGAAGGAAAGAGTAAAACGTTTACTTTTGTTGCTGATTAATTTCGATGACATCTGTTCGTAATGGCCTTTTGCCCCTGATTTATTTTTTCCTCTCGCTAACCGTTTTATTTCTCGGTTTGTGGGTGATCGTTCCTGGAAAAAGCGTGAATTTTCCTGTATTGCTGGCGGGGAATTTTTTGCTGTTTATCGTCAGTCTGGTATCCATGACGCTGAGTGTGCGGGCATTGCTCCATAAAAACACGCAGGGATTTCTGCGTCTTGTGTACGGTTCTTTTTTATTTAAATTTTTTGTCCTTGGCCTCGGCGCCATCATCTATATTGGCATTTACAAAAAGGATATTAATAAACCCGCTCTGTTAGGTTGTTGTGGTCTCTATTTTATTTACACTTTCATCGAACTGCGTTCGGTGATGAAACGGAGTAAGCAGCGCAATGCCTAAAAAGGAAGCCCCCCTTGAATTCCTCGATAATTATTTGCCAACCGGTGCATCTGGAAAATTGTTAGAATACCTGCATCGCTATCAGGTGCACCTGACTATTACCCGTAGCCGGAAAAGTATATTGGGCGACTACCGCCATGCTTCCGGAAATAATAATCACCGAATTAGTGTGAACGGAAGCCTCAATCGATATGCTTTTCTGATTACTCTGATTCATGAAATCGCTCACCTGGTTACCTTTCAGCAATATGGCAATAAAGTGAACGCGCACGGTAAAGAATGGAAACAGGCATATCGGATCGTGTTGGAAGATTTTATGCGATTGAAATTATTTCCACCCGACATCCAGCAGACATTGATGAGATCTTTGCACGACCTGCCGGCCAGCAGTTGTTCGGATCTGAACCTGACCAGGATTTTAAAAAAATATGATGGTGCCGGTCATTCTGTGTTAGTGGAAGACATAGCGGAAGGTACATTTTTCAAGACACCCGACGGAGGAGTTTTTAAGCGGGGACGGCAGCTCAGAAAAAGGATAGAATGCGCTGAAATTCAAACAGGTAAATTGTATTTATTCAGCCCGGTATATGAAGTGGAAACAGTAAACGAATAAGGAATCAGGATCCGATGATGGCCATCACTCCGTAAAGTACAATAACGGTGAATACAACAACGACGAGGAAGGGTTTGTGGGCAGATTTCATACGGGCATTTTTTCGTGGGTGTATCGGATCTTAACGTTAAGATATTTATTTTATTTTTCAGATGCAAGCTTTTCGGGTCCCTATTTTAGCGAAACCCAGTCCATTGTGAATCGGGCTGCGCCCGTTAACTTTGAAATATGGCAGAACCAATCGTTGAACTCAGAAAGGTCAATATTTACCAGTCCGACAATCTCATTTTGGGAGACGTCAACATTGTTGTAAATAAAGCAGAGTTTGTATATCTGGTGGGTAAAACCGGTACCGGTAAATCCAGTCTGCTGAAAACGATGTATGGCGATTTAACGATGCGCGAAGGAGAGGGTACCGTGGTCGGATTTAATCTGCGGGAGATGGACTGGAAAAAAGTTCCTTACCTGCGCAGAAATCTGGGCGTGGTATTTCAGGATTTCCAATTACTAACCGACAGAAACGTGATCGATAATCTGAAGTTTGTTTTGAAAGCGACGGGATGGAAAGATGAAAAACTGATGAATGAAAAGATCAATGATGTGCTGGATAAAGTAGGATTAAAATCAAAAGGATTTAAAATGCCTTATGAAATGAGTGGTGGAGAACAGCAAAGAGTAGATATAGCACGCGCGCTACTCAATTCACCCAAGCTCATACTGGCTGATGAGCCAACCGGGAATCTGGATCCGGAAACTTCCGATGAGATTATGCAACTTTTGTTTCAGATTTCTAAGGAATATGGAACGACCGTGATTATGGCAACACATGATTACCGGGTGGTAAATAAATATCCGGCGCGTACGATCCGGACGGAGAAAGGAAAAGTATTTGATAACGCTACCATATCTGTGCTATAAGTAGACGGGCCGTTTCCTCATTATTATATTGATGTTGTAATTTATTCCTTCTGTCCTGCAAATCAAGAAAAGTAAAAGGTTTTTCGTACAAAGATTCAATCACGGATTTGAATTCTTGCGCCCCGTTGGCAATATGACAAACCTCGTTTAGTCCGGTTCCTTCCACTGCATTCGTATTCACCACGCAGTGCCTTCCATTGAACAGGGCATTCAATAATTTCAGTTTTACACCGGTACAATTAAAGGAAGGGATCACATGCAGCTGAGCCTTGGATATCATATCCTGCAGTTCGAGCTTGCTGGGATCGGAAACAATGCAGCAATTTTTCAGCCGCTCGACCGACTTATGTAATTTAGGACTCGGATTTTTGCCGGCCACCAGAAAGGGAAGTTTCAAATCGTTAAAGACATTATCTAACAGCCACATCACTGCTTTTTCATTTTCTTCCACTGATAAATTTCCGTGATACAGACAATAACAACCGGTTCCCTGTGGAGATTCGATGTGTTGATAGGGAAGAAAAACAGGAATGACAGAAATATTTTTTGACTGAAAACGAAGGGCTGCTAAATCTGCATCATACCGGGTGACGGCCAGCAATGGCCGGTTCGCTGCAATACGCTTCTCGTAAACCCGGAGCATCGCACTTTCCCTCAAATAATATAGTTTTTTTAACCAGGAAGAAGTGCATTTTGCAAGTTGTTTATAATAAACAGATTCCACATTGTGTAAACGAATAAATATTTTTCTCTCTGCGAAACGAGTATCTAAAGTAATATAGGTACAATGAATGCCTTCTAAAAGAATCGGATCATCATCCAGCAAAAGTCTTTCGGATAATTCAGGACTGGAGCGGGAACATACGATATAGGGAAGCCGGTGTGAAAATCCTTTGTGGCCCGTATGCCGTGCATAATAATATACATGCTCGCAATAATTGTTTAATTCAGGCTGAGCGCCGCTTCCGTTATCAAAACAGTGGAGATTAATTTTGATTCCAGCAGCATGCAGTGCACGTATTTTATAGTACAGGTCAAATACTCCTCCATAATCCAGGGGATAAGGAACAACATGACAAACAATATGGAGTTTCTTATCACCCATCTACTAATTAACCAAATCCTTTTCCACTTGTTTAAAAATGTCTATAACTATTTTGCTTTCGTTTTCCCAGTTGAGCTCCTCCCGCACCCGGCGGGTATTTTTTTTCCAGCGGCTGAGTTGCTGGGGATTTGCAAAGATGTCTTTTATTTTCTGGGCAATGTGCTCGGGGTGATGGTCTTCAATAAAATCACCCACGTCGTACTGATGGATGATTTTTTCCTGTTCAACGAGCCGGCTGGCGAGCACCGGCACCCCGGCATGCAGGTATTCAAAGAGCTTATTTGGCAGGCTGAAGCGATGATTGATCACCGTGGGTTTATCGATAGACAATCCCAGTTGCGCTTTACGTGTAAAATGCGCGAGTACAGCAAATGGAACTTTGGAAATCAGGGTAATCTTGTCCGCCAGCTGATTTTGTTCGATAATTTTTTCAAGTTTGTCGAAAACATCGCCCCCGCCGATAATTAAGAGGTGATATTGGCTGGCATCCAGAAAAATCATGCTGTAAACCAGCTCTTCGGCACCTCGCTGTTCATTGATTCCGGCGCCCTGTAGAAGCAATAAATGTTTATTTTGGGGGATTTGCTGGTCGATCGACTGTATCCATTTCTCCTCATCGGCTGCCAATTCTGCTATTTTGGGGTCGCATAGAGGCAGATTGCGGACAACAAAAAGCTTTTTGTCATAGTCGCGGCGATAAAGATTCCGGATCGACTCGGAGACCGTGTACATATACTTTAAACGGGAGAACACCCGGCCTTCGATGAATTTCCAGACATTTCTCCGGATGGGCTTCTGGTCGAGCCCAGCCTGACCCAGAAAATACTCATGACTGTCGTAAACCAGCGGCTTTTTTTTCAGATCGGCAATCCACATCGTGGCAGCCATCACGTCCAGATCGTTGCCTAGGTAGATATCGCCGGGCTGTTTCAGCAGCCGGAAAAAAAGCCGGATATTGAATTCGGCATAGAAAAAAGCCGTGCGGCCAAACCACATATTAATTCTATCTGTTTGATAGTCACGGGTTTTCAACTCAATCCCCCGCTTTTTACGGGACCCGATCAGTAAAACACGATATCCCGCTTCGTGTAGAGTCTGACAAATTTTATGGACCCGATAATCGGTTACCAGATCTGAAATAACGGTTACGATAATCAGCTTTCTCTCAAGTGGGTACAGGTAAGATGTCATAGTTTAGAAGCCCTTCCGGCGGGGCAGGTATTTTCAATGAAAAACGTCATAATTCTCAAATAATTCTCTACCTTCGCGCCAAATTAGCAGAATATTTATTTGGATGCCTAAAAAAAATTGAGATGCCTTATTTGACAAAAGAAAAAACAGCAGAATTCTTCACTAAGTTCGGAACGAGTGCTACAAATACCGGTTCGATCGAAGCGCAGATCGCGTTATTGACTGAACGGATCAACCGTATTTCTGAACACCTTCAGGCGAATAAAAAGGATTTTTCTACTAATCGCGGGCTGATGATGCTCGTTGGTAAGAGAAAAAGACTGTTGACTTACCTGAAAAATAACGACCTGCAAAACTACCGCCAGCTGATTGAAAAGATCGGTCTGAGAAAATAAATTGATTCCCAACATGGAATTGTTGGGAATTCATTTTTCACGAAAATTGCAATCATTATCTTAACCGCCGTTCCAGAATCCTTCCTGTTAACCGTTCAGACCGATTCATAACAAACGATTCATTATGTTATCACAGCCATTTAGTGTAACCTTTTCGACCGGTGAAGGTTCACCGATTACTATAGAAACCGGAAAACTGGCTCGTCAGGCAGATGGTGCCGTAACTGTGCGTCAGGGAAATTGTATCCTGTTGGCCACTGTTGTTGCCAATAAAGAAGCCCGCGAGGGACAGGAATTTTTCCCTCTGTCGGTTGACTACCAGGAAAAATTCGCCTCTGCCGGAAGAATTCCGGGTTCATTCTTTAAAAGAGAATCCAGACTTAACGATTACGAAGTTCTCACGAGCCGTTTAATTGACCGTGCCCTGCGCCCTTTATTTCCGGAAGATTACTTCTGTGATGTTCAGGTGCTGATATCGTTGATCTCCAGCGACGGAGAAATTATGCCGGATGCGTTAGCGGGTCTCGCTGCTTCGGCTGCATTGGCCGTTTCTGATATTCCGATTAAGGAAGTAATCAGCGAAGTACGTGTAGCAAAAGTAGACGGCAAATTTGTTGTCAATCCCACCCGCAGTCAGCTCGAAATGGCTTCGCTGGAATTTCTGATTGCGGCGACCGACAAAAATCTGATGATGGTGGAAGGGGAGGCCAATGAGTGCAATGAAGATGAGCTGATTCAGGCGTTGGAGATAGCCCATGCTGCTATCCGTATCCAGATTAAAGGGCAGTTGGAATTGCGTGAAAAAGTAGGTATCAAACCAAAAAGGGATTATAAAAAACCGGAGCAAAACGAGGAACTGAATACAAAAGTCATTGCATTTGCTAAAGATAAAATCTATCAGATTTCTAAAGCCGGCAGCAGCAAACATCAGCGCAGTGCAGGGTTTGATGCGTTGAAGAAAGAGCTGATTGAGAGTTTCGGTTCAGAATTAACGGATAGCGATAAAAAACTCGCGAAGAAATACTATGCCGACCTGCAATGGGAAGTGGTGCGTAATATGATTGTGGACGAAAGAGTCCGGCTGGACGGCAGAAAGCTCGATCAGGTTCGTCCGCTCGCCATGGAAACAGATCCGTTGCCAACACCGCATGGATCTGCTTTATTTACCCGCGGTGAAACGCAATCGCTCACCACGGTTACGCTTGGAACACCATTAGATGAACTGCTGGTGGAAAGCGCTGCGAAATCTGATTACACAAAATTCATTCTGCATTATAACTTTCCACCGTTTTCAACGGGTGAGGTGAAAATGATGCGTGCTCCGGCACGTCGTGAAGTGGGTCATGGAAATCTTGCCATGCGTTCATTGAAAAAAATGATGCCGGGTAAGGATTATCCATATACCGTACGGGTGGTAAGTGATGTGCTGGAATCGAACGGGTCCTCGTCTATGGCGACGGTTTGTGCCGGCTCCCTGGCGCTGATGGATGCCGGTGTTCCCTTTGCCAAACATGTAAGTGGTGTGGCGATGGGACTGATCTCCAGAGCTACCGATAATAAATATGCGGTCTTAACGGATATTCTTGGCGATGAGGATCATCTGGGAGATATGGATTTCAAAGTAACAGGAACACGCGAAGGTATTTGCGGTGTGCAGATGGATATCAAGGTGGATGGTTTGAGTATGGATACGATGCGCGAAGCATTGGAACAGGCCCGTAAAGGCCGGTTGCATATCCTGGATGCGATGTATGATTGTATGCCGGCAGCCAGAGCCGAAGTGAAACCGCATGCACCGAGAATGGAAAAATTATTTATCGAGAAAGAATTTATCGGCGCGGTCATCGGGCCCGGCGGAAAAATTATACAGGAAATTCAGAGAGAAACGGGCGCCACCATCAATCTGGAAGAGGTTGACAACTATGGTGAGGTGAGTATATTCAGTCCTTCAAAAGAGGGGTTGGATAAAGCTGTTGCCTGGATCAAGGGCATCGTGGCCGTTCCGGAGATTGGAACGATATACGAAGCCAAAGTAAAATCGGTGATGCCCTATGGTGCATTTGTAGAGTTCCTGCCAGGTAAGCAGGGCTTGCTCCATATCAGTGAAATCAGCTGGAAGCGGCTCGAGACCATGGATGGTGTGCTAAATGAAAACGATATGGTGAAAGTAAAACTCATCGGCGTAGATAGTAAAACCGGAAAATTCAAACTCAGCCGTAAGGAACTGATGCCGAAACCGGAAGGACGTCCGCAAACACAGCCGCAACCAGGGAACGACTAAGAAGCAGCAGGCCTCCGGGCCGGCTATTACTTTTCAAGATGAACCGCTATATACAAATTAGCATCCCGACATCCGGCAGTGATGAGTCGGATATACTCGTGGCACGCCTGAACCAGGCGGGCTTTGAGGGTTTTGAAGAAGAACCCCAAAAGCTGGTGGCTTTTATTCCGGAATCTTTGTATGAAATCTCGAAGATTAAAAATATCATCGCGGGGATTAAAGGTGTCGCCGATCCCGATCATACTTTATTTACTACCGAAGTAATTGAACCCCGAAACTGGAACGCAGAATGGGAAAAAGATTTTGAACCCGTGATTGTACCGGGCTTTTGTGTTATTCGCGCCCATTTTCATGAACCGGTTCCGGCCGTTCCACACGATATTCAGATTACCCCCAAGATGAGTTTTGGAACCGGTCATCATGCAACCACGTTCATGATGATAGAAGCAATGGAAAAAATGAATTTCCTCCATAAATCCGTGCTCGATTTCGGCACCGGTACCGGGGTGTTAGCGATTCTGGCAGAAAAACTCGGCGCCGCATCCGTTCTGGCCATCGATAACGATACCTGGAGCATGGAAAATGCCCAGGAAAATATTCAGATAAACCAGTGTAAACGCGTAATCCTGGAAGAAAAAGATTCCCTCGGCGGAACGGGACTTTATGATATTATTCTGGCCAATATCAACCTGCGGGTCATACTGGATTCCATGGAAACCATACGGCAACATTTAACGGTCGATGGCGTTTTTATAGCTAGCGGGGTGCTCGTTTCTGATGAAGAAAGGATCCGAACACGTGCCGTCACAGCAGGATTTGTAATGCGCGTGGAGTCGGAACAAGATAATTGGATGCGCTTTCGTTTAGCAATTGAGCCATACGATGGTTGAATCGTCGTTTTTTGATCGCTTTTTTTTGTTATTTTTGAACACCAATTATTCGGTCGCATGAAGGAAGTTCTCTTTATTTGTTTCGCTTATCTCATCGGCTCGATTCCGACGGCCGTTTGGATCAGCCGGTACTTTTTCGGGGTGGATATCCGCGACTATGGAAGCGGAAATGCCGGTGCAACGAATACGTTCCGGGTTCTGGGTTCCAAATGGGGCTGTATCGTGATGTCTGTCGACGTTCTCAAAGGTGTCTTCGCCACCAGTCTGTACATTGTTCTCCCTTTTTATATGCACAATGAATGGGACCGGACCAACCTGATGGTGGGGCTCGGACTAGCTGCCGTACTTGGCCATATCTTCCCGCTGTGGGCTGATTTCCGGGGTGGAAAGGGGGTTGCAACGCTCTTTGGAATGATCCTCGCTATTCAGCCTCTGGTGGCTTTGTACTGCGTGGGCGTTTTTGTGCTCTGCCTTTATCTGACGCGTTTTGTATCACTCAGTTCAATTTTAGCCAGTATCGCTTTTGCCGTTTTGATTCTGTTCATTTTCAATGAACAGGAGCCTCTCTACCGGGCCTTTGCCATTGCAGTTGCTTTACTGGTGATATTGACCCATCAAAAAAACATAAGCCGCATGCTGCGTGGAAGCGAAAGCAAGATTCCTATCCTGAAATACCGGGATAAAAGGAGACCTAAAAGACCCGCTGAAACAATTTGATCCCTTACGTAAACACTTGTTTTAATCGAAATAGCCTTTATTTTTGATCAGATTATCATTTATTTTTGAATTTTTTACGCTAAAATGCCCGTTTGTTTAGGGTTTATTCACTTAAACAGTTGGTTTTCTTTTGCATTCGGTGAACTTTTTCGTAACTTTACATTCCCTCAAGTTGTTTCCGCATATAAAAACACATAAAGCATGTCATTAACTTTATTGGAAAAGTTGGAACTCAAAGACGAAAAAAGTATTTTAATTCAGGGTCTGCCTTCTTCGATAGAGAAACAGTTTTCAAAGCTGGCTTTTGCTAAAAATGTTACCCCACTGCTGAAGATTAAAAAAATTGATTTTGCCCTGGTATTTGCGGTGAACGAAACCCAGCTTCGGGGAATCATTCATGAAGTATTGCCTGCCCTGAGTAAGGGAGGGAAGTTTTGGGTGGCTTATCCCAAAACCAGTTCAAAGATTGCCACCACGCTCAATCGCGAGTGTAGCTGGACCTGCATCACCCATGCCGGTTTTGAAGGCATTCACGAAATCACGCTGGATCACGTTTGGACTGCCACGCGCTTTGAAAAATCAACCTTAACAGGAACTGCCATGATCAATCGCAAGGCAGCGGTATTAGTCGGCTAGGGGGCCGCAGAGCGTGTTATATTTTTACAATCACCGTTCCGGATTTTCCCATCAATTCCATTTCCATTTGTTTTAAATGAAGGTGGGTATGCATATACATGAGTTGCTCCTCCGCATTGGTTGAACGTTCCAGATCTTTCTGGTTCATATCCATCAGCCGTTGAATTTTGCGGAGTTTCAGGTAGGTGAGGGTCGATCCCACTTCTTCCAGATATAATTCTTCCCGGGTATTGATTTTCCCTTCAAAGACTTTTTTCCAGTTCGCACTCACCTCGTGGGGAAATTCCATAATTGAAACCACCAGGGCGCCCAGTTCCTGATCTTCCTGATATAAGAAATTCCGTGCGGTGGGTTCCAGTCCCTGTTCATACCAGCGTTTATAAGTACGCAGAATGCGAATGAGGTTTTTATTATCGAACATATCTTCATCCTCAAATTCGGGGAGTAAATAGTCGGCCACTTTTTTTTCTGTATCCCAGGGTTTCAGTCCGAAGTCGAGGAGCGTGCGGATGATGGCACGTTCCTGCTGTTCATCGCGATTCAGCAGCTCATTCAGTTCCTCATCGATAAAGATCTTTCCGGTAGCAGGGGCATCAGCGCCCGTTAGCTGCGCCGGGTCTTTGTTTTCCAGTTTACCGATCCGCTCCCGGATGAATTTGTTAACGAGCGTATTCAGTCCGTTTTCATCAATTTTAAGCAGTTCCGAAGAGCGCCGTATATAATCCTGTTGACGGGTGAAATCTTCTGCCTTGTTGATTCGCGAAATGGTTTCAGCAATCTGTTTTACCAGCTGTGCTTTTTTACTACTGTCGCCAGAAGCGGCTGCCAGCGAGTTTTCCAGCTGAAACAGGATAAAATCTTTTCTATTGGCCGCGATAAAATCCCGGAAGGCGGGCGCGCCGATTTTGCGAACGTAGCTGTCGGGATCTTCCTGACCGGGAATTAAAACCAGTTTCACCTGCAGACTTTCTTCAAAGGCCAGGTCCATACCCCTTTGGGCGGCTTTGATGCCCGCGGCATCCCCGTCGTAGATAATTGTGAGGTTAGACGTATACTTCCTGATCAGCCGCAGCTGATCGGGTGTCAGCGAAGTGCCCCCGCTGGCAACGACATTCTGTACTCCGGCCTGATGCAGGGAAACCACATCTGTATATCCTTCCACCAGCAGGCATTCATCGGCTTTATCGATCGCCTGTCTGGCAAAATAAGATCCGTACAGGATTTTACTTTTTACATAAATTTCATTTTCAGGACTGTTAATATATTTTGGAGCACGATCGTTATTTCGAATGATACGGGCACCGAAACCGGCAATTTTTCCGGTTGTACTATGAATGGGGAAAATAATTCTGCCCCGGTAATTATCGAAAAATTTCCCATCGCGATTTAATACGAGCCCGCTTTTTTGCAACAGTTCCGCACTGTATTGCTGCCCAATCGCCGCACTCGCAAAAGCATCCGGCGCTGTTGGATTATAACCCAGTTGAAATTTCTCTATGATCTCGGGCCCGAAACCACGCTCCTGCAAATAGCTCAATCCGATTTGCTGACCCTCGTCTGAATTTTGCAACACGTCACAAAAAAATTTCTGCGCAAAACCATTCAGGATATACAGGCTCTCCGCCGTTTGCTGCCGGAGTTTAACTTCCGGACTCAGATCCGTTTCATCCACTTCTACATTGTATCGGGCGGCCAGCCATTTCAGCGCCTCCACATAGGAGAATTTCTCATGCTCCATGAGAAAGCTAATGGTATTCCCACTACGGCCACAACCGAAACATTTATATATTTCCTTGGCAGGCGAAACCGTGAAGGACGGCGTTTTTTCATTGTGAAAAGGACAGAGTCCCAGATAATTCGCACCTCGTTTTTTTAACTTTACCACACTGCCGATAATCTCGGTGATGTCGATGCGGCTCAGGATCTGTTGTATAGTCTGCGGAGAAATCAATGAGGGACTGATGTTTGATCAAATATAACGGTCATTTTTTTATCCGCCATCCCGGCCCTGAAACAGGTCGGATAATCCGGGAATTCCTGCTCTTGTCATAAAATATTGATTATCAGTCGTATTTTGGTTCGGTTAAATAACCTTGTCAAATACGGTAAAAACCCAGTCGGGGAATTTGAAAAGCAGTAATTTCGCATAGTCTGCAGGCGTTCCTTACTACCTCAAATTCTGCTGCAGGCGCAACCTACTTCCCATTAATTCTAACATTCAGACTAATTTCATTTTAAAAAAGTGTAGTATGTATTCTTATGCCCTGTTAGAAAAAAATTGCTATTACCTGATTCAGGAAGCGGTAGATTCTGCTATCTCGTTAATCAAAGTGAATCTGGAAACCGAGCAGTGTATGTTTGTCTCCAGATATGTTGATGAACAGGTGAACGAATGGAAGAAAAAAGATGATCTCATTTTTGATATCCTCGAACTGGTAGGCGACGATAAAATAAAAGACTGGGAAGCGATTTATAACGATAACCAGGGGTCTTACAATTATGAGGAAGATGAAGATTAAAAATGTTCGTCTTTATAATTCGTATAAGCGTATTTCCACAAGCCAAAAGAGATGAGACCCGTTGCCAGACAGATAGCCGAATAATTAATAAAAACAACATACGGACGCTGAGACCCGCTGTTTTGTAAATAATTGAAAAAATAAATAAAAGGGAATAGGCCGTAGTAAAAGATAAATCCGGCATACACATATACCATAACATTTTCTTTGTCTGTATGATTGATCCGGAGGAAATATTTACTGATGGCCCATATATTTAACAGCAGGCAAATCAGCGTGCCGAAACCGATGATAATATTATTGGAATCAAAATTAAAGCCCTTCCAGGCGATGGCCACGACCTCAAATACCAGAAAGGCCAGCAGCATTGTTTTGAATATTTTCTTTTCTGTTAAAAAATAAAACATTAGCAGGATTTGCGGCGTGTCTATCAAATTATAGAATAATGTAATTTGATCGCTGGCGTTATTATACCAGTTCCAGTTAAAAATCTCGGGCGCATAGGTGATTCCATTGATCAGCCAGAAAATGGATAGGGACAGATAGGTCTTATCGGGGGCGAGCTTTTTCCACCAGTACAGGCCAATGGGGACGAAGCAAAGTACCACGGCCAGTATTGAAAGGAAGATGTTGATTCCCGGTAACATACCAGTTTTCAAGGGGTAAGAGTTTAGTAACCTAATAGCGTTAAACGAACGGTTTTATTATAGGTAAAACTACTTAGTTTTGTACTCAAATTACCGGGGATTTGCTTTGCATTCGAGCCGCTAAAAAACAGGAAATCAATTTGATAAGGGTAAAATTATTCACAAACGTGCGTAATTCACGCAGCCTGTCAACAAATGGATTTGCCTATATTTGCGCCCATCTCATATGGCTGAAAACAAGACTGATTTATTTGCTTACAACGAAGAATCCATCCGTTCGCTGGATTGGAAAGAACATATCCGGCTGCGGCCCGGTATGTATGTCGGAAAATTAGGGGACGGTAGCAGTGCCGACGACGGAATTTATGTCATGGTGAAGGAAGTATTGGATAACTGCATTGATGAATACACCATGGGTCATGGTAAACAGATCGATGTAAACATAGAAGACAAGCTGGTGATTGTCCGCGATTTCGGAAGAGGAATTCCATTGGGTAAAGTGGTGGATGCGGTGAGTAAGATTAATACCGGTGCTAAATACGACAGTAAAGCTTTCCAGAAAGCCGTCGGTTTGAATGGGGTGGGAACCAAAGCGGTGAATGCACTCAGCCAGTCCTTTATGGTAGCTGCTTTTCGGGATGGCCGTGAAAAACGGGCCAGTTTTTCAAAAGGTAACCTGGTTAAGGAAAGTAAAGAAGCCGGCACAACGGAATCTAATGGTACGCTGGTAGAATTTGTTCCGGATGAAAGCATCTTTAAGAATTTTCATTTTATCAATGAATATCTCGATAACCAGTTTTGGAATTATTGTTACCTCAATGCCGGACTCGTTATCAATTACAACGGCAAAAAATATCTCTCTAAAAACGGACTGCTGGATCTCCTGAAAAGGAAAACAAATGAAGACGAACTGAGGTATCCGATCATCCATCTCAAAGGAGATGATATTGAAGTGGCTATTACCCATAACAGTGATTATGGGGAAGAAATTTTTAGTTTTGTAAATGGACAGTTTACTACTCAGGGCGGAACCCACCAGCAGGCGTTTCGGGAAGCCTTTGTAAAAGTAATCCGCGACTTTTATAAGAAGGATTATGAAGCAGCCGATATACGGCAAAGTATTACAGCGGCCGTTTCGGTAAGAGTGGTGGAACCTGTTTTTGAATCGCAGACGAAGACCAAACTCGGCAGTCAGTATATGGAAGAAGGCGGCGCGAGTATGAAAAATTTCATACATGATTTCCTTGCCCGCGAACTGGATAATTATCTGCATAAAAATCCTGCCATCGCCGATGCGATGAAAAAACGCATTGAGCAAAGTGAAAAGGAAAGAAAGGAATTGTCTGGCATCCGCAAACTCGCCAACGAACGAGCCAAGAAGGCGAATCTCCATAACAAAAAGCTGCGCGACTGCCGGGTCCATTATAATGAAGAAGTGACGGGCAAGGATAAAAACCTGCTGCTCGAGAAGCAAAAAGAATCGACCATTTTTATAACCGAAGGAGACTCGGCCAGTGGATCGATTACCAAAGTTCGCAATGTGGAAACACAGGCGGTGTTTAGTTTGAGAGGAAAACCGCTGAACTGTTTTGGCCTCACTAAAAAAGTGGTGTACGAAAATGAAGAATTCAATCTGTTGCAGCACGCATTAAATGTGGAAGATGGTATTGAAGGTTTGCGTTATAATAATATCGTCGTAGCGACCGATGCCGATGTGGACGGAATGCATATCCGTTTATTGCTGATGACTTTCTTCCTGCAGTTTTTTCCGGATCTGGTTAAAAACAACCACGTTTATATTCTGGAAACGCCGTTGTTCCGGGTTCGTAATAAACTGGAAACGATTTACTGTTATGATGAATCAGAGAAACAGGCCGCGATGAAGAAACTCGGCAGCAAACCCGAAATCACCCGATTTAAGGGACTAGGTGAAATTTCTCCGCAGGAATTCGCTCGTTTTATCGGTGCCGATATGCGCGTGCAGCCGGTGATGATCATGCCGGAAACTCATATTCAGCAATTGCTCGAATACTTTATGGGGAAAAATACTCCCCAGCGGCAGGATTTTATTATTGGTAATCTCCGGATGGAAATCGACCATGCGGAACAGGAAAAATAAAAGACTAAATTAAAGTTGATGTTTCATATTGTTTTTGAATCGCGCGGGGCGGAGCTGCTTTCTGCAGCAATGGATATCGACGAGTCGCTGGATGGCGAAACGGTAATTATACGGGACGATTATGCGGTGGGTCCGCTGGAAGATTTATTTTCAGAATCCGGACAGGATGCACGCAGCCATTGGTGGAAACAGATTCAGAGCCCGGCCGGAAACACGGCATCTGCTGAAATGACGGAGGTGTTTTCAGATGCGGAAAGTGTACAAAAAATGCTTCACCGGATGCGGGAAGAAGAGTTTGACGAAATCTGGATCTGGATTGCACCCAACGCAAAAGATGTTTCCGGGTATTACTGGCTCATCGCTCAACTGAAGGAATTCGCCGGCAGAATTTATATTCTCAGTTTAAATAATCTGCCATTTATCAGTGAAAAAGGAACGGTATTTTACCCCGTTTCTCTGGAGGAGATTCCCGCCCGTGAATTTGTGAAAGCTAAAAAACTGCTAAGGCCCATTACAACTGCCGAGTTTGAAACCGATCCGGATGAATGGCTCAGACTCGCATCAGATCATTGCAATCTGCGTTTGCTGGAAGGGGGTAAAAAAATTATTTCTAAAGAAGACGACAGCTTCG
>JAYWCS010000263.1:0-2645 GCA_043780315.1 Bacteroidota bacterium
CATTCGCCGGGGCATCGTTTTTTTTGTTTTGGACGAAAGGAACTTTTCCAAAATGCATACGGGCACTCGTTGCATTCAACATGATCTGATTCAATTTAAAATGCAGCGTTTCCAGATTGATCGAGTCGGCCAGGGTATGGAAACTGCCAAGCTGGATTGCCGCATCCATATTGTTGGCGTCATTGCGATAGTCAAGGTGAATCTTTGTGAAATCAATAGTGCCCAGTTCCAATTTTACCGGATCAGATTTTTTATTATGCACCTGAATCGTATCTGCTACCTGCTGAAATAATAAAATCGGTTTATATTGGCGAAAATTTCCTGAAACATCCGACAGTGTAATGTTTGTAATGGCGTATGACTGGTGGGCAGGATCAAAAGTCTTTATTTTTGTTTCGAATGCTCCCAGATTCACCCATAAATCAGTTCCAGTAGCATCATCGTTGTATACCGCATGGATATGGTGAAGCTGTAAGGTGCCGATGACAAAGCGAAATCCCCCTGACGTATCGGTATCTTTTTTTGTGGAAGGTCGTGAACTGAAGGCATCGGCAATAAATTGAAAATTTAAAACAGAATCTGGTAAACGACGTTTTACTTTCAGGGTCAGGTCGTCCAAAAGAATATTACTAACCATGACCTCTTTCCGAAACAAACGGAGCATATTGATTTTTACTTCGATATTTCCGCCATAGAGTAAGGTGTCCTTCCGCTGATCTTCCACGTAGATATTCTTCAGGGTAACTTTTGTCGGAAGACCAATATAGATATTACCTATCCGAACTTTTGTATGAAGTTTGTTTTCCAGATAGACCTCGATTTTGCCGCGGGCGTAATTCTGAACGGGAGAAGTTTGAATTAAGAAAATAATCAGCACAATGATTCCAAGTAAAATGAGAACCGCAGTGAGGGTGATTCGAAAAACCCGCCGTATTATTTTCTTCGCCTTTTCGCTGATCATCATGAGCTTTTCCTGAGTTTCCTATTTAAGGCAAAGAACAGGCCTTTCTTACGATACCGGTGATTAGAACAGTAGTTTGTCCAACGTGGAATATCCTCTACAAATAAACCGATTTTAGGGAGTTTTTCAGGCTTTTTCTTCACCGATCAGGGTCGCCAAGGGTTTCATGCCCGGCACTTCTTCGCTAATCAGACGTATGATGGCCGTGAGTGGAATAAACAAAAACATGCCAGGTATACCCCAGATGAGGTGCCCGATTAGTACCACCAGAATGGTGATGAACGGGTTCATCTTCATTTTCCCCCCTACCACATGGGGCAGAATCACATTCGCATCTGCAAAATGGGTAACTAAAAATACGATTCCAACCGCCACCACATTGGCGGTACTGCCCGTGGCGGCAGTGATGAGCAGGGCCACTGCCATGCAGAAATAGATTCCGAGATAGGGAATAATATTGAAAACTGCCGCCATAATGCTAATCAGCAGCGCATATTTGACACCGATAATTATCAGACTGGTGAAGATAAGAATCGCCACTACACTCATTTCGATCAGCAGGCCCAATACATAACTATTAATCAGGGAACGTATTCTGCTGATTACCCCGTTTACGCGATCATTATGACTGTCATCGAATAATTCAACAACAAATTTCATGAGCAGGCGCCTGTACTGAAGTATAAAAAAAGTAAAAATGAAAAAGAAAATAGTTAGTATAAGCGTCTCGGCAATTCCTACAAACGTAGTGGCTACTGAATTCATGGTTGTATTCAGGATGCCCGCGGCAGATTTATTCATGTAGGCCACTTGCTCCGTATTGGTAATATGATATTTATCGCTGATCCACGCCTGAATATCTTCCCACTTTTCCAATACTTTAGCCTGCAGCGACGGGAGATCGCGGGATAGTCGAACCACCTGGTGACTGAAAAAATAAAATAATCCAAGCACGAGGATCATGAATATGATCAGGGTGGTCACCGCAGCCAGCGGCCGGGGGAATCGCTTCCTTTCAAAAAATAACGCCACCGGATGCAATAAGATAGCCACCAGAAATGAAAAAAATAGCGGGACCAGCAGGCTTTTCCCAAACCACATGAAGACTAGTATCAGGGCAACGGCAAAAAGAGTTAAAGCCAGCCGGGCATAAAAAGGGAACTTCAGCATGATGAATAACCGTTTTCTAAATTACTCTAATAATACGATTTTTTCATACGTAAATCGTGATCCTGATTGTTTATTTTTACACCAAATGCAAGATTGAAAAAAACAAGCCGCCTCTTTTTAAGGATAGTCAAAAAAAGCGGTATTTCAATTGCCGCCATTTTGATTTTGTTATTTTTCGCCCCCTATCTGTTTCCCGATACGGTGAGCCGGGAGATTAAAAAATGGACCAATCAATCCATTAAAGGTGAATTGAACTTTGCCGAGGCGAGACTTTCTTTTTTCACCCATTTCCCCTCCCTCACCCTGACATTATATGGGGTAGATTTAAAAGGGTCGGCCCCATTTGCGAAAGACACTTTGCTTTCGACCGAGGAAATGGGTTTTGGCGTTAATCTGCAAAAACTGATTTTTGATCATCAGGTAACGGTTAATAAAATATATCTGAACAAAGCTTTTATACACGTTTTGGTGAATGAAGAAGGACAGGCAAACTATAATATTTATAAATCTGATT
>JAYWCS010000264.1:0-2795 GCA_043780315.1 Bacteroidota bacterium
TGGGAAGCAGTTGTACTTTTTCTTTTATATAGAAAGCGAGGAGTTTGCGATCGAACAACTGGACATGGAAACGGGTTTCGATTTCTTTCATCATGTGCACAGAAGAATCGGTGCTGCAGCCGCTTACCGTGGAGGCTTGTTCGTCGGCCATCAGGACGATGAACTGTCCAAAAAACAGTTTGGCATATCCCTTTACCGGCACGCCATGCGAATTCCAGGAAGCCACAAAGGATTTGAAAATATCTTCCAATGCAAAAACTTCAGAAACGGTAAACAGGCGGCTCGATTGATAAATCCAGACGCGGGAGGAACCATTCATTTCCACCGGCAGTAAATCGGCATAATTAAAATTCATGATGCAAAATTAAATATTCCGCCTGTTTAAATATGGATAATTTCCTCCTCGGATATCCGCAGCCGGAACTGTAAAGAATCAATAATCTGCTTTTTGTCATCGATCAGAATTTTCAGTTTTTGTAGTAGCGGCCTGAAATTCTTTTCATGCATTTGAAAATAAATCCTGTTTTTGCTTTCCATTTTTATCAGCTGATTCCGGTTGTCAAAGATAACCCGCTTTAATTGCTGCTGCATCTGCGTCTTTTTTACCAGGGTGAGGGCTATCGCTTCTTTCAACCGCGTGCGCAACATACTGTCTGATTGAAAAACAAAGGGTTGATTATTATTTGAAAAAACTTCCGGCGAAGGCAGGATCGGGTCGATGGAAAAAGATACCGGCGGCGTGGATTCCGTTTCTTCCAGGTTTACATTTTCTGTTACATTTTCTAATTGTGGAAATTCAATCAAAACCGGTTTTCTATCCGATGATAGCCCAGTCACTTTTTTAGTACGGACTTCTATACGCGCGACGGATGGCTGCGATTTTTTAATTTCCGGCGGGTCCTTGCGCAAAGCCATGTTTTTTTGAATGGCTGCCGGGACTCTTGATAATAAAACCGGTTGCAGAGACATGGCCGTGAACAGGATTGAAATAAACACAGCTATCCACGGGATCGGGTTGAAATTGATTTTTTGTTTCACCGGATTTCCCAGTACCCGGCTGATTCGTTCCAACAAAAACCATGGTTTCTTTCCGTCTGCTGCCAGAGAAAAATCAGGAACAACCTGCCTGGATTTCTCCAGCCGGAATAAAGCATCCGCATATAGTGCCGGCGCATAATTCCTGTCCAGGACCCCATCATCGCAGGCCAGTTCCCGCTCGCGGGCTATGGCCTGAAACATCAGATGCGCAAAAGGATTGAAAAAGAAAATATATCGAAAGACACACAGGAAAATATTAATTAAAAAATCATTGCGCCGGATATGTAATAGTTCATGGACGAGAATGGCTTCCAGTTGTTCTGTGGTTAATCGACTAACCAGACTAACCGGTAATAATATCAGTGGTTTCAAAAATCCGCTGGTAGCGGCTGTTTCAGCCTTTTGCGAGAGAAGTACCCTTACTTTTTTATTTATTCCCAACAAACGCACCTGCCGGTCGGCAAATAATTGTAACTGCGTAGAAATAATTTTAATGGATTCGCTTTTATATTTTATCTGTTCCAACCACCGAAAAAAAAATTGAAACAGATGTGCAACTATGATCAAAAGGTAAATCAGACTGAGATAAGGCATCCAACGGTTCATCGGCAAAACAGGTATCCATCCGGAGAACATCGTGGCCGCCGGCTCTTTCAAAAAGAGAATGAATGAATAAATAAACCAGCCTGAATTGATAAAAACAGCCGTTAAAATCAGGTCGTGCCGAACAGCCGGAGAAAAGCGGCTATTATTTCCAGCCACTATATAAAAAAGAACCCAGAGGGCACCCATTTGCCAGATACTGTACAGCAGGGACCAGCCGATTGCCGTGAGCAGATGCAAATTTGACGGCATGGATTATTGTTTTTTCAGGTCGTTGAGTAATTGCTGAATTACTTCCAGTTCTTCTGCAGAAGCTTTGTGATTACCCAGTGCATGAATCACCAATTCCGTGGAAGACCCGCCAAAAAGATTCGTGATCATTTTCCCCAACAATTGTTTCTGTGTTTTTTCCCGGCTGACAATGGGATGATACACATGAATTTTTGCAGACCCGTCTCGACCAACCAATCCTTTTTCAAACATAATCTGCATGAGTTTCAGGGTGGTTGTATATCCAGCTTCTTTAGTCTTGGAAAGCTCCTCATGCACTTCCCGCACACTGGCTTTATTTCGTTCCCAGAGAAAACGCAAAATTTCCAACTCGCTTTCCGTTGGTTTAATATATTTGGATGTTGCCATAACCTACATTTGTATATGGAGCAATATACGATATTATTCGTAAATAAATGTTAAGAGGAACGTCAATTGTGTAATCAGCGAAAACGAATAAATGATAAATAATTAATTAATATGGCCTTAGCATCATTTTACTCGGATAAATTTAAAGTGGGGGAGGGTAAGGAAGTTCATTTAAAGGAATGGCTAACCGACGACAAAGACAAACCCCTGACGAAGGAAGAAGGAGAGACCACTTTGAAAAATGATATTCTGAATTTATCGGAGATTCAGGCAAGATTATATGCTTCCAACCGGCACAGCGTGCTGATTGTAATCCAGGCTATCGACGCAGCAGGTAAAGACAGTGTAGTAAAACATGTGATGAGCGGACTCAACCCACAGGGTGTGAACGTGACCTCGTTCAAAACGCCCACGCATCAGGAATTGGAGCATGATTATCTATGGCGCCATTATATCGCGCTGCCGGACCGGGGTATGGTGGGGATCTTCAACCGGTCGCATTATGAAAATGTATT